>NZ_JBFNXQ010000169.1:0-5461 GCF_041018925.1 Geodermatophilus maliterrae | reverse complement strand
GTCGAAGGGTGCGGCCGCCGCGTCCAGGTGCCCCGGGGCCTTGACGCTGCGCCGGGCCGAGCCGTCACCCATGGCCAGCACCCCCACGGGACCGGGGACGTCGGCCACCACGGCGGCCAGGTCCTCCGGCGCGGCGCCGACCCGGGCGCCGGCGTGCCCTGCGGCGTCCAGCAGTGCCGCCCCGACGGTGAGGGCCGGCGGCATGCGGCGGCCGCCGGGGCGCACCCTGCCGGACAGCGGCACCTCCACGTCGACGCCGAACCCGCGCAGGTCACCGGCGTCGCCGGGACCGAAGCGGCCCTCCGCGCCCGGCCCCACGACGACGACCAGCTCGGGCCGGGCGGCGAGCACCGCGGCCACCGCCTCGGCGCAGGCCGCGCGCAGCCCCGCCGTCTCCTCGGCCGCCCGCCCGGCGACCGCGGGGAGCAGCAGCGGCGGGCACGGGCAGAAGCCGACCGACACGGCTGCGGTCACCGGTCGGGCGGGGTTGCTGCTCACCGCAGCAGTGTCGCCGATGCGGCGTGGGACACTGCGGTGCGTGTCGAGCACGGAGAACCCCGGAGACGGGTCGCAGCAGGTCCCCCCGCCCGAGACGGCCGGTCCCGACGTGACCACCCCGGACGCCGCAACCCCTGACGCGGCCTCCGATGTCGTCGCCCCTGGTGCCGTGGCCGCCGACGCCGTCACGCCGGACGCCGCGACGCCCGGGGCGGAGACCCCCGCCGCCCCGACGCCCGGGGCGGAGACCCCCGCCGCCGGGACGCCCGACGCGGTGACCGCGGCCGCCGGGACCCCCGCCGCACCGACCCCCGAGGCGGCGGCGCTGCCCGACCCGACGGGCGACGGCGCCGCTAGGACCGTGCCCGAGGCGGCCACCCCGGCCGCGGTGCCGACGGCCCCGGCGGTGCACGTGGTGTCGGACCCCGCGCAGTGGGGCCGGGTCGACGAGGACGGCACCGTCTACGTCCGCACCGCCGACGGGGAGCGCGAGGTCGGCTCGTGGCAGGCCGGTGACCCCGCGGCGGGCCTGGCCCACTTCGCCCGCCGCTACGACGACCTGGCCACCGAGGTCTCGCTGCTCGAGGCGCGGCTCAAGGCGCACACCGGCAACCCGTCGGAGCTCAAGGCCAAGGCGCAGGCGCTGGCCGAGACCATCCCCACCGCGACCGCCGTCGGCGACCTCGACGGGCTGGCCGCGCGCGCCCAGGCGATGGTCGGGACGGCGGACTCCGCCGCCGCCGAGTCCCGCGCCGAGAAGGCCGCCGCCCGGGCCGCGCAGGTCGCACGCAAGGAGGCGCTGGCCGTCGAGGCCGAGCAGATCGCGGCCGAGTCGACCTCCTGGAAGGCCGCCGGCGACCGGCTCAAGGCGATCGTCGAGGAGTGGAAGACCATCCGCGGCATCGACCGCAAGACCGACGAGGCGCTCTGGACCCGGTTCGCCGCGGCCCGTGACGCCTTCGGCCGCCGGCGCGGCGCGCACTTCGCCGCGCTCGACGCGCAGCGCGGCGAGGCCCGCGCTGCCAAGCAGGAGCTCATCGCCGAGGCGCAGCGCCTGTCGACGTCGACCGACTGGGGCGCCACCAGCGCGGCGATGCGCTCGCTCATGGACCGCTGGAAGGCCGTCCCGCGCACCAGCCGCGACGGCGACGACGACCTGTGGAAGCAGTTCCGCGCCGCGCAGGACGTCTTCTTCACCGCCCGGTCGGAGTCGGACAAGGCCCGTAACAGCGAGCAGCTGGCCAACCAGCAGGCGAAGGAGGAGATCCTCGCCGAGGCCGAGAAGCTCGACCCGTCCGGCGACCTGCGGCAGGCCCAGAACGCGCTGCGCAAGCTGCAGGAGCGCTACGACGCCATCGGTCACGTGCCGCGCGGCGCCATGCGCCAGCTGGAGGACCGGATGCAGGCCGTCGAGCAGCGCATCCGCGGCGCCTCCGACGCCGGCCGGGCGCGCACCGCTCCGGAGAACCCGATGGTCACCTCGATGCGGGCCGCGGTCACCAAGGCCGAGGAGCAGCTGGCCAAGGCCGAGGCCGCCGGCAACGCCCGCCGGGTCGAGGAGGCCCGCGCCAACCTCGCGACCCGCCGGGAGTGGCTGGCCGAGGCGGAGAAGACCGCGTCCCGCCGGTAAGCCGTGGCCGCTGACCCCGTGCGCGGGGTCAGCAGCCGCCGGCCGGGGCGAGCGGTGCCGGGGCGCCGATGCGCGGCATGCCGAGCAGCACGCCGGGGGTCGTCGGCCGGGTGCCGGCCTCGGACGCGTCGCCGGCGCGGGTGCGCCGGTGCGACAGCAGCGGCCCGTCGGCGACGAGGTGGTGCGGGGCGGCCTGGGTGACGACGGTCTCGACGACGTCACCGGGCCGGACGCCGTCGGCCGCCGCGAAGTGCACGAGCCGGCCGTCGCGGGCCCGGCCGGACAGCCGCCCGGTGCGGGCGTCCTTGCTGCCCTCCCCCGCCGCGACCAGCAGCTCGACGGTCCGGCCGACCTGGGCGCGGTTCTCCGCCCAGCTGATCTCCTCCTGCAGCGCGGTCAGCCGCAGGTAGCGCTCCTGGACGACGTCCTTGGGCAGCTGACCCACCATCTCGGCGGCCGGCGTCCCGGGCCGCTTGGAGTACTGGAAGGTGTAGGCGCTGGCGAAGCGGGCCTGCCGCACCACCTCGAGGGTCTGCTCGAAGTCGGCCTCGGTCTCGCCGGGGAACCCCACGATGACGTCGGTGGTGATCGCCGCGTCGGGCATCGCCGCGCGCACCCGGTCGAGGATGCCGAGGTAGCGCTCCTGCCGGTAGGCGCGGCGCATCCGGCGCAGGACGTCGTCCGAGCCCGACTGCAGCGGCATGTGCAGCTGGTGGCAGACCGCCGGCGTCTCGGCCATCGCGGCGATGACGTCGTCGGTGAACTCGCGCGGGTGCGGGCTGGTGAACCGGATCCGCTCCAGGCCCTCGATCCGGCCGGCGGCGCGCAGGAGGCCGGCGAAGGCGCCCTGCTGACCGAACTCGACACCGTAGGCGTTCACGTTCTGGCCCAGCAGGGTCACCTCGAGCACGCCCTGGTCGACCAGCGCCTGCACCTCGGCGAGGACCTCGCCCGGACGGCGGTCCTTCTCCCTGCCGCGCAGCGCCGGGACGATGCAGAACGTGCACGTGTTGTTGCAGCCGACGCTGATCGACACCCAGCCGGAGTAGGCCGAGTCCCGCTTGGCCGGCAGCGTCGACGGGAAGACCTCCAGCGCCTCGGCGATCTCGACCTGCGCCTCGGCGTTGTGCCGCGCCCGCTCGAGCAGCGCCGGCAGCGAGCCGACGTTGTGCGTGCCGAAGACGACGTCGACCCACGGCGCGCGCCGCACGATCTCGCCGCGGTCCTTCTGCGCCAGGCACCCGCCGACGGCGATCTGCATGCCGGGGTGGGCGTCCTTGACCGGGCGCAGGTGGCCGAGGTTGCCGTAGAGCCGGTTGTCGGCGTTCTCCCGCACCGCGCAGGTGTTGAGGACGACGACGTCGGCGTCCTCCCCCTCGGCCGCGGCGGCGTAGCCGGCCGCCTCCAGCAGCCCGGAGAGTCGCTCGGAGTCGTGCACGTTCATCTGGCACCCGTACGTGCGCACGCGGTAGGTGCGCGGCGGGCTCTCGACCTCGGTTCCCATGGCTCCTGCGAGGGTACGGGCCGCGACCTTCGTTACTGCTTCGTGATGACCTCGGGACCTCCCCGTCCCCGGCCGGCCCTAGGGTTCCCCGGGTGACCAGCCAGCTCGCCGGAGGACCTCTCGTCCAGCTGACCGGCGTCAACAAGTGGTTCGGCGAACTGCACGTCCTGCAGGACATCGACCTGTCGATCGACCGCGGGGAGGTCGTCGTCGTCATCGGCCCGTCGGGCTCGGGCAAGTCCACGCTCTGCCGCACCATCAACCGGCTCGAGTCGATCGAGCAGGGCGAGATCTCCATCGACGGCCAGCGGCTGCCCGAGGAGGGCAAGCAGCTCGCCCGGCTGCGCAGCGACGTCGGGATGGTCTTCCAGAGCTTCAACCTCTTCGCCCACAAGACGATCCTCCAGAACGTCACTCTCGGCCCGACGAAGGTGCGCGGGCAGTCGAAGGCCGACGCCGAGAGGCGCGCCCGCGAGCTGCTCGACCGCGTCGGCGTCGGCGTCCAGGCCGACAAGTACCCGGCGCAGCTCTCCGGCGGTCAGCAGCAGCGCGTGGCCATTGCCCGCGCCCTGGCGATGGACCCCAAGGTCATGCTGTTCGACGAGCCGACGTCGGCCCTCGACCCGGAGATGATCAACGAGGTCCTCGACGTGATGATCTCGCTCGCCCGCGAGGGGATGACGATGATCGTCGTCACCCACGAGATGGGCTTCGCCCGCCGGGCGGCCAACCGGGTCGTGTTCATGGACGGCGGCCGCATCGTCGAGTCCGCCGACCCGGAGACCTTCTTCACCGCACCGCGCTCGGACCGGGCGCGCGACTTCCTGTCCAAGATCCTCAACCACTGACCCACCCACGGGAGGACACCCATGCGCAGCACCCGACGGTTCGCGGCGTTCGCCGCACTCGGCCTCACCCTCGCCGCCTGTTCGAGCGAGGCGGGCAGCCAGGCCGCGGACCAGGCCGAGAGCACCGCCGAGGTCCAGGAGGACGTCTCGTTCGAGCCCGGCACGACGATGGCCGAGTTGAACGAGGCCGGGAGCATCACCATCGGCACCAAGTACGACCAGCCCGGCTTCGGCCTGCTCAACCCGCAGAGCGGTGACCCCGAGGGCTTCGACGTCGAGATCGCCAAGATCGTCGCCGCCGAGCTCGGCATCGCGGAAGGCGACATCAGCTGGACCGAGACGGTGTCGGCCAACCGGGAGCCGTTCATCCAGAACGGCCAGGTCGACATGGTCGTGGCCACCTACACGATCAACGACGCCCGCAAGCAGGTCGTCGACTTCGCCGGGCCGTACTACGTCGCGGGCCAGGACATCATGGTCGCCACGGGCAACCCCGAGGGCATCCAGGGCCCCGAGGACCTCGCCGGCAAGACCGTCTGCTCGGTCGAGGGCTCGACCCCTGCGCAGAACATCCGGGACAACTTCCCGGAGGCCCAGTTGGTCACCTACGACGTCTACTCCAAGTGTGCCGACGACCTGGCCAACGGCAACGTCCAGGCGGTGACGACGGACAACGTCATCCTCACCGGCCTGGTCGCCGGCAACCCGGAGGGCTTCGAGCTGGTCGGCAACCCGTTCACCGAGGAGCCCTACGGCATCGGCCTCGAGCTCGGCGACACGGAGTTCCGCGACTTCATCAACGACGTCCTCGAGGAGTCCTTCGAGGACGGCCGCTGGGCCGACGCCTGGGACCGCACCGCCGGGCGGATCACCGGCGAGGAGGCTCCTGAGCCCCCGGCGGTCGACCGCTACTGAGTCCTCGCGGCTCCTGAGTCCGAGGCGCCGCCGGGGGGGGGCCCCCCCCCCCCCGCCCCCCCCCCC
>NZ_JBFNXQ010000168.1:0-5578 GCF_041018925.1 Geodermatophilus maliterrae | reverse complement strand
GCCGGGCCGGATCGGCCATGTTCCACAGCAATACCGTCCCCTCCTCGTCGGCGGTGGCCAGCACCTGACCGCCAGCGTCGAAGGCCACCCCGGTGGCCCCGCCGTCGTGGCCAGCCAATGTTCCGGCATACGGCGTTATGAGCACGTTGTTCACCAGCGCCGCTCGAGTCTCTGGACTTGGGTGGAGGTACTCAGCAGCCTGATTGAGTCGCAGCGCCGTCTGGGGGTCATCGTCGAGCATCGCCTCCGCCTGAGCGACGAGCGCGCGGGCGGTCGCGAGCCGCTGCCCTTTCTCCGCCTCACGTTGCTGGGCGGCTGCAACCGCGGTCGCACCAACAGCCAGGGCGAGGAGCACCGATAGGACGGTGACAGCCCGGCCACGTCGGCGGCGGTCATGGTGAATGCTGGCCTCAAGGAAGTCCCGGGCTCGGGCGTTCAGCTCGACATGATCGGCGACCAGGGATCCATGCCAGCGTGGCCACCGGCTCGGCACTCGCCGCTTCCCTGCAGGTACAGCCTCAGCGGGCGCTGTTCTCCGATCCTCGCGGCCTCTTCGAAGACGCGCACCGATGTCGGAGAGCGCGGCGGCCAGCTGCCCTCGCTCCCACAACCGTGCCGGCGCGAGCCCGTCCTCCGCCCAGGCGTCCGCGGCCTGTTCCACCTGGCGGCGGGCTCGCAGCGCAGAGGCCGTGGCAGTGATCGCCTCACTCAGGGGTGGCCACTCGGACAGGAAGGCTTCGTGGGCCACGCCGAGAACGACGTGGCCATTCTCGCTGTCAGTGGTGAGCAGGCGGCGGTCGACGAAGGGTTGCAACTCTTTGATTACAGATCCCGGCAACTCCTCTCGGCGGATGCGCCACCGGGTTGGGCGGCCCTGCTCGTCAACGGTGACGAGTCGCAGCAACTCCCTGATTACTTGGTCCCGCTCGCGGCCGCCCGCGGCAGTAGCATCCGCCAGTGCCATGTCGGCCTGCCGGGCCAATGCGCCTTGCACCCCCCCGAGCTGTTCGTATCGCGAGGCGTGGAGCCGACCTCCTCGCTGGACGCCGCTGCTGAGCTGAGCCAGGGTGTAGGCGAGCAGGGGGAGTGCCTCGCCGCCGCCGGTGTCGGCGACCAGCCTCGCTACCAGGTCCTCATCGAGGACCATGCCGGCCCGGTCGGCCGGGCCCTCGATCACCGCACGCAGTGCTTCGGGCAGCAGCGGTCGTACTGTCTGGGTTCGTATCGGCAGGACGGCGAAATCCGGACTGGCCAATACCTGGTCCAAGAACTCCGGCCGAAGCGTGGCCACGACCTGTACCGGGCCTTCGAGCGCACCATGCAGCAGCTCAGCAAACCGGGCGCGCTCCTCGCGCCCGGTCTGGGTCAGCAGCTCCTCGAACTGGTCCACGACAATCAGCAGCTGCCGCCGGCGCTTTCCGGTCACCGCGAGGAGCAGGTCATCGACCAACTGGGTGAGGTGGCCTTCGTCGAGGCGGTGGCCCACGTCGGTCACTGTCCAGGACAGGTCGAGCTGTCGGGCGGTTGCGGCCAGCTCGCGGGCGAGTGCCGCCACGGGCTGTGTGCCCGGCAGGATCGCCGGCAGCGTCCACCAGTCTGCGTCGGCCGCCATCACCGGCAGCAGACCGGCTCGCACCAGCGACGACTTGCCGCAGCCTGACGGTCCCACAATCACCAAAACCGCGCGTTCGGCCTGCTCGGCGGGGGAGCGCAGTCGCGTGATCAGCTGGTGGACCTCGTGGCTACGGCCGAAGAACACCAGGTGCTCGTCGGTGTCCAGCGCGCGCAGGCCTGGGAACGGCGAGCGGTCATCCGGCCAGCCGGACCCGCCGGCAGCGTCTACCCGCAGCAACTCCGCAGCCAGCTTCGCCCGAGCCGCGGCCGCGTCGCGGGTTATGTCCAGGTGCTGTAGAGACTTCACCAACGGGTGGTCCGCCTTGGCTTCGCCGCGAACGGGAAGGACCCGGCTGCCGCATGATTGGGCGATGGCTAGTTCAGCGGTACACCACGGTGATGCGATGTAGGCCGAGGTGATGAGGCAGACCATGGCATCGGCCCAGCGCAGCCGCTCGTGCAGCCTCTGCTCCCACTGATCCCCGACGCGGATGCCGTCGTAGAGGTCTTGATCTAGGAATGACTCGTGGCCGTCGTCGACTAGCCACCGATGCACCTCATCGGCCAGCAAAGCGTCCGTGCCCGAATGGCTGACGAAGACCCTGGCCATGGCCCCTCCACTCGGAGTACGCCGTGCCGGTCCAGCGTCGCGAATCAATCACGGACCGTCAACCCGGCGTTCCGCAGGTGACCGGGTCGGCTGGTCGACGTCTAGTGCTGCGTTCCTCAATGTGGGGTTGAATAGAGACCCCGAGGTTGGCGCCGTGGTGGTGATCGACCATGCCGAAGCTGTTGTTCGCCCGCCCGCCAGTGGATGTGGTCGAGGAGCGCAGGATCCGCAAGCTGGCCGGAGCCCGGCATGCTCCGGCGGATTGGATCCGACGGGCGCAGCTGATCGCGTTGTCCTGGGACGGGCTGCGGGTACCGGCCATCGCCGACGCGCTGGGGTGCAGTCAGAAGGCGGTGCGCTACCGGCTGGCCCGCTTCGCCGCCGAGGGACTCGAGGGGCTCGGGGACCGGCCCGGCGTCGGCCGCAAGCCGCGGATCGGCCAGGCGCAGCGCTCGCAGCTGATCGCCCTGGTGGCCAACCCGCCGCCGGGGCGGCTGGTCCGCGACGAGACCGGCGAGCTGGGCGCCACCGACGCGACAGGTCCGGCGGTGTGGACGCTGGATGCGCTGACCGCCGCGGCGCGGGCGGCCGGCATCAACATCGCCCGCTCCCAGGTGCGCCGGATCCTGCTGGCCGAAGGCGTGCGCTGGCGCCGCCCCCGCTCGTGGGCCACCAGTCCCGATCCGGAGTTCATCCCAAAAGAACCCGGGTCGTGGACTACTACACGCACCCGCCGCCGAAGACGACGGTCATCGCCGCCGACGAGCTCGGCCCGGTGATGCCGCGCACCTTCGATCCGCCGGCGGGCTGGAGCCCGGATGGCCACCGCGTGAAAGCGCCGTTGACCTACAGCCGCGGACCGGACAAGACCTGGATCTATGGCGGCCTGCGGATCGCCGATGGACAGGCCGTGACCTGCTGCGCGCCCTCGCGCAACAGCGCGCACTGGCAGGCGTTTC
Source organism: Geodermatophilus maliterrae (assembly GCF_041018925.1). Classification (NCBI taxonomy): domain Bacteria; kingdom Bacillati; phylum Actinomycetota; class Actinomycetes; order Geodermatophilales; family Geodermatophilaceae; genus Geodermatophilus; species Geodermatophilus maliterrae. The sequence continues at coordinate 2,395 of NZ_JBFNXQ010000168.1, read as the reverse complement.
TCGCCCGGCTGGAGCAGGCCAATCCGACCGGGACGATCGCGGTGATCACCGACAACCTCTCCAGTCATCACAGCCTCACCACGCGGGCCTGGCTGGCCGCCCATCCACGCATCGAGCAGGTGTTCATCCCCAAGGGCGCCTGCTGGCTCAACCTGCAGGAGGCCTGGTGGCGCATCTTCCGCCAGCACACCCTCGCCGGGCAGACCTTCGCCGACCCAGGTGAGATCGCGCAGGCCACCGAGGTGGCCACCGCGCAGCTCAACAGCCACGCCAACCCCTGGGTCTGGGGACGGTCACCGCCACCTCCACGAGTCCGTCGGCGCCGCTTTACCTACCTTCTTTGAGGAACGCAGCGCTAGTACTGCAACGGCAGTTGTGCGTGTCGCTGTCGGGATCGGCGGAGGGCTGGTAGCAGCGTTTCTGAATGCGCTGTGATGGCCTGGTGGCCGAGGTGCAGGACTGGGCGGCGGGCCTGGAGGAGGTCCACCTGCGAATCGCGGGTGCGTTCGCTCGGGCGGAGCCGCGGGTCCGGGTGCTGGCCTATCTGCGCGGGCTGCTGGAGCAGCTGGAGCGCAAGAACGGCTGGACGCTGGCCGAGGCCGCCGGGGAGGTGTCCCCGGACGGGATGCAGCGGTTGCTGCGCACCGCGGACTGGAACGCCGACACGGTCCGCGACGAGTTGCGCGCCTATGTGGTCGAGCGGCTCGGCCCCGGCGGGGTGCTCATTGTCGATGAGACCGGGTTCATCAAGAAGGGCACCTGCTCGGCCGGGGTGGGCCGGCAGTACACCGGCACCACCGGCAAGATCGATAATTGCCAGATCGGGGTCTTCTGCGCCTACGCCACTCCCGCCGGGCGGGCGCTGATTGACCGGGAGCTCTATCTGCCGCGGGCCTGGACCGATGACCGCGAGCGCGCCCGCGCCGCCGGCATCGACGATGCCGTGCCGTTCGCCACCAAGCCCGACCTGGCCCGCCGGATGCTCACCCGCGCCCTGGATGCCGGGGTGCCGGCCGGCTGGCTGACCGCCGATGAGATCTACGGGCAGGACAAGCGGCTGCGGGTGTGGTGTGAGCAGCGCGGACTGCCCTACGTGCTGGCCACTCGCTCGAATGACACCGTCGCGACGATCGATTGGCGGCAGCGGCGGGTCCGCGCGCTGATCGCCGAGCTCCCCGAGTCGGCCTGGGCCCGGTGCTCGGCCGGCGCCGGCGCGCACGGCCAGCGGCTCTCTGACTGCGCCCGGATCGAGTTGCTGGCCGGGTTCGACCCGAGCTGGTCTCGGTGGGTGCTGGCCCGCCGCACCATCCCCGCCGACCCGGGCGAGGAGCCGCAGCTGGCCTACTACGTCTGCGCCGGCCCCACCGACACCAGCCTCGAGCAGCTCGTCGCCGTGGCCGGCGGCCGGTGGCGCATCGAGGAGTGCTTCCAGGCGGCCAAGAACGAGGCTGGGCTGGCCTCATACCAGGTGCGGGACTACACCGCCTGGTATCGGCACATCACCCTGGCGATGCTCGCCCACGCCTATCTGAGTGCCACTCGCGCCAGCGCGGAAAAAGGGGGTCTGCGGCCGGAACCGAGCAGCTCATCGCGCTGACCGTGCCCGAACTGCGGCGCCTGCTCAACACCTCATCCGTACGCCGCGGCCCAACCTGGACCACGCCGCGGACTGGTCGTGGTGGCGCCGACGACGCCAGGCTCAGGCCCGCGCCGCCCATTACCGGGCCCGCGGACAGGCCCCGCCATAACTGCCGTTGCAGTACTAAGAGATAACCCCCGGCCGGGGACAACATGTACCGCTACAATATTGCCCACCCGCAATTGGGCGACATCTACAGCATGCTGCAGGGGGTTGGTCCTGATCTAGCTCCTCGTGTGCGTATACTGTAAACTCGAGAGATACGGTCGTCTTCAATAATCCATCCGCGGTTCTATCTGCGGATTGACGTTCGAGACCTTCTTTCAACGCCGCGTCGAGATCAGATAGAACCCGCCTTCCGAATTGACTCTCGCTCAGTTGCTCGATCTGTGGCTCCATGACAGGACCTCCAATAGTGCTTTGAGTCGATCACCAAAAAGTAGAGTCAACGCCTTTATGCCGAGCACTGTCGGACTCCGAATGGCAAAAGCCGTAGCTCAGGTGAAAATGTCAAGGACAGCCAGCTTTCCGGTCATCACCTCCAGCAGTCCAGCGGTGAGATTGAGGTAGTCCGCGTGCTGATCAGTCTCCTCGCTTGCCGTCACCCGGGCGTCACCGCTCTGTCACGAACTACGGGTCCCCGACACGGTCTTGCGCGACGCGCGGACCGGTTGAAGCGAGCGCCCCGCACCGCGCAGGCAACTGCTGCTGCGCCTACGGACCATCGGACAGAGCAGGAGTTCTCTTGCGGCTCTG
>NZ_JBFNXQ010000167.1:0-5621 GCF_041018925.1 Geodermatophilus maliterrae | reverse complement strand
GGAATGGTTGTCCGGCGGTGTCCTACTCTCCCACCCCGTCTCCAGGGCAGTACCATCGGCGCTGAGAGGCTTAGCTTCCGGGTTCGGAAAGGGACCGGGCGTTTCCCTCTCGCCATGACCGCCGTAACACTGCGAACGACTTCTCCACGCCCGCCCCGGGCGCACCCGCACGGGGCGGGCGCCGGGGGTGGTTGGATGCGTTCAGAACCGCACAGTGGACGCGAGACACCCTCACCAACGTTTCTTGACCGGTGCAGGTGTGTGGTCAAGCCCTCGGCCTGTTAGTACCGGTCAGCTGCACACCTTGCGGTGCTTCCACTTCCGGCCTATCAACCCGCTGGTCTGGGCGGGGGCCTTACCCCATTGACTGGGTGAGAGACCTCATCTCGAAGCGAGCTTCCCGCTTAGATGCTTTCAGCGGTTATCCCTGCCGAACGTAGCCAACCAGCAGTGCACCTGGCGGTACAACTGGCACACCAGAGGTTCGTCCGTCCCGGTCCTCTCGTACTAGGGACAGCTCTTCTCAAGTCTCTTACGCGCGCGGCGGATAGGGACCGAACTGTCTCACGACGTTCTAAACCCAGCTCGCGTACCGCTTTAATGGGCGAACAGCCCAACCCTTGGGACCTACTCCAGCCCCAGGATGCGACGAGCCGACATCGAGGTGCCAAACCATCCCGTCGATATGGACTCTTGGGGAAGATCAGCCTGTTATCCCCGGGGTACCTTTTATCCGTTGAGCGACACCGCTTCCACCTGCCGGTGCCGGGTCACTAGTCCCAGCTTTCGCTCCTGCTCGACCCGTCGGTCTCACAGTCAAGCTCCCTTGTGCACTTGCACTCGACACCTGATTGCCAACCAGGCTGAGGGAACCTTTGGGCGCCTCCGTTACATTTTAGGAGGCAACCGCCCCAGTTAAACTACCCACCTGACACTGTTCCTGATCCGGATCACGGACCGAGGTTAGACATCCAATTCGACCAGAGTGGTATTTCAACGGCGACTCCACCGACACTGGCGTGCCGGCCTCACAGTCTCCCACCTATCCTACACAAGCCGAACCGAACACCAATATCAAGCTGTAGTGAAGGTCCCGGGGTCTTTCCGTCCTGCCGCGCGTAACGAGCATCTTTACTCGTAGTGCAATTTCGCCGAGCCTGTGGTTGAGACAGCTGAGAAGTCGTTACGCCATTCGTGCAGGTCGGAACTTACCCGACAAGGAATTTCGCTACCTTAGGATGGTTATAGTTACCACCGCCGTTTACTGGCGCTTGAGTTCTGAGCTTCGCACACCCCGAAGAGCGCACTAACCCGTCCCCTTAACGTTCCAGCACCGGGCAGGCGTCAGTCCGTATACATCGTCTTACGACTTCGCACGGACCTGTGTTTTTAGTAAACAGTCGCTTCTCACTGGTCTCTGCGGCCGGCCGGTGCTGCCCACTGCAAGAGTGTTCACACCCACCGGCCCCCCTTCTCCCGAAGTTACGGGGGCATTTTGCCGAGTTCCTTAACCACAGTTCGCTCGATCGCCTCGGTATTCTCTACCTGACCACCTGAGTTGGTTTGGGGTACGGGCCGCTCGGAACTCGCTAGAGGCTTTTCTCGGCAGCATAGGATCATCGGATTCGCCTCATTCGGCTATGCGTCAGGCCTCACCCTGCATGCTCCGCGGATTTACCTACGGAACGGGCCACACCCTTGCACCGGTACTACCACTCACCGGCCCGACTACCTTCCTGCGTCACCCCATCGCTTGCCTACTACCAGCTCGGGTCCCCAGCTACTCCCGGCCACCGTCCGAAGACGATCACCGGTTTCGGTGGGTCAGCATCACTGGGTCCGGCATGGGCGTTCCTTCGCGGGTACGGGAATATCAACCCGTTGTCCATCGACTACGCCTGTCGGCCTCGCCTTAGGTCCCGACTCACCCTGGGCGGATTAGCCTGGCCCAGGAACCCTTGGTCTTCCGGCGGGGGAGGTTCTCACTCCCCTCTCGCTACTCATGCCTGCATTCTCACTCGCATGGCGTCCACGGCTGGATCACTCCGCCGCTTCACCCGCCACACGACGCTCCCCTACCCACCCCACCACCTGGCCCCCCATCCGAAGATGGGAGACAGGATCACGGCGGAGTGCCACGGCTTCGGCGGTGTGCTTGAGCCCCGCTACATTGTCGGCGCGGAACCACTTGACCAGTGAGCTATTACGCACTCTTTCAAGGATGGCTGCTTCTAAGCCAACCTCCTGGTTGTCTCTGCGATCCCACATCCTTTTCCACTTAGCACACGCTTAGGGGCCTTAGCCGATGATCTGGGCTGTTTCCCTCTCGACTACGAACCTTATCGCCCGCAGTCTCACTGCCACGCTCTCACTTACCGGCATTCGGAGTTTGGTTGACGTCAGTAACCTTGTGGGGCCCATCGGCCATCCAGTGCTCTACCTCCGGCAAGAAACACGCAACGCTGCACCTAAATGCATTTCGGGGAGAACCAGCTATCACCGAGTTTGATTGGCCTTTCACCCCTACCCACAGCTCATCCCCCAGGTTTTCAACCCTGGTGGGTTCGGTCCTCCACGCGGTCTTACCCGCGCTTCAACCTGGCCATGGGTAGATCACTCGGCTTCGGGTCTAGGACACGCGACTGGAACCGCCCTGTTCGGACTCGCTTTCGCTACGGCTACCCCCCACGGGTTAACCTCGCCACGTACCACTAACTCGCAGGCTCATTCTTCAAAAGGCACGCAATCACCGCCGCACACCCGAAGTGCGCGCTTCACGGCTCTCACGGCTTGTAGGCACACGGTTTCAGGTACTATTTCACTCCCCTCCCGGGGTACTTTTCACCTTTCCCTCACGGTACTCGTCCGCTATCGGTCACCAGGGAGTATTCAGGCTTAGCGGGTGGTCCCGCCAGATTCACACCGAATTCCACGGGCTCGGTGCTACTTGGGATACGACTCGGGAGGTGCAGCATTTTCGGGTACGGGGCTCTCACCCTCTCCGGCGACCCCTTCCAGAGGCCTTCCCCTAACACATGCACTTTCTCACTCCCCGCCGGTCCGGCAGAACCAGCAGAATCGTCCCACGACCCCGACCACACAACGCCTGCCGGCTGTCACATGCGATCGGTTTAGCCTCATCCGCTTTCGCTCGCCACTACTCACGGAATCACGGTTGTTTTCTCTTCCTGTGGGTACTGAGATGTTTCACTTCCCCACGTTCCCTCCACACGCCCTATGTGTTCAGGCGCGGGTCACACCACATGACTGGTGCGGGGTTCCCCCATTCGGACACCCTCGGATCAACGCTCGGTTGGCAGCTCCCCGAGGCATATCGCAGCCTCCCACGTCCTTCATCGGCTCCTGGTGCCCAGGCATCCACCGTGTGCCCTCAACATCTTGGCCACACAAAAACCCCACCCACACACCCTCAGGGCGCGCAGGCGGGACACCTACAAGAAACTCGACACCACACGGATCCCTCCGGCGCACCGGAGACATCCACGCAGAGTCAAAAGATGCTCGCGTCCACTGTGCAGTTCTCAACGACCAACCAGCCACCCCCCGACGACCCCACCCGACCCCCGACCCGCCACAGGTGATGACCACCCACGACCGGCGAGGCGATGTGGAACCAGGAAGGCCCCGGACCAGAGACAACCACCCCCCACCGGATCACTCCGGCCCAGGGGGTCCGTTCCCTCAGGACCCAACAGCGTGCCTACGACCCCCACCCCCGTGCCCGACCCCGTTCCACACCCACCCCGCGAAGGGAAGGGCCGTACTGGGAGCCGGCCACGAGCCGGCGGCCGAACTGGTCAGCGTTCCACCCTCGAGCACCACCCCACCAACCCGCAGCTCCTCACGGTCGAGGAACCGTCTCGTGCTGGGCGCGGCTCTGCACCGACAGACGCATGTCCGCCGGCCAGCTGCTCCTTAGAAAGGAGGTGATCCAGCCGCACCTTCCGGTACGGCTACCTTGTTACGACTTCGTCCCAATCGCCGATCCCGCCTTCGACGGCTCCCTCCCACAAGGGGTTGGGCCACCGGCTTCGGGCGTTACCGACTTTCGTGACGTGACGGGCGGTGTGTACAAGGCCCGGGAACGTATTCACCGCAGCGTTGCTGATCTGCGATTACTAGCGACTCCAACTTCATGGGGTCGAGTTGCAGACCCCAATCCGAACTGAGACCGGCTTTTTGGGATTCGCTCCACCTCGCGGTATCGCAGCCCTTTGTACCGGCCATTGTAGCATGTTTGCAGCCCTAGACATAAGGGGCATGATGATTTGACGTCATCCCCACCTTCCTCCGAGTTGACCCCGGCAGTCTCCCATGAGTCCCCACCATCACGTGCTGGCAACATGGAACGAGGGTTGCGCTCGTTGCGGGACTTAACCCAACATCTCACGACACGAGCTGACGACAACCATGCACCACCTGTGCACGACGCCAAAGGCACCCCGCATCTCTGCGAGATTTCCGTGCATGTCAAGCCTAGGTAAGGTTCTTCGCGTTGCATCGAATTAAGCAACATGCTCCGCCGCTTGTGCGGGCCCCCGTCAATTCCTTTGAGTTTTAGCCTTGCGGCCGTACTCCCCAGGCGGGGCGCTTAATGCGTTAGCTGCGGCACGGAGACCGTGGAATGGCCCCCACACCTAGCGCCCAACGTTTACGGCGTGGACTACCAGGGTATCTAATCCTGTTCGCTCCCCACGCTTTCGCTCCTCAGCGTCAGTATCGGCCCAGAGACCCGCCTTCGCCACCGGTGTTCCTCCTGATATCTGCGCATTTCACCGCTACACCAGGAATTCCAGTCTCCCCTGCCGAACTCAAGTCCGCCCGTATCGACTGCAGGCCTGAGGTTGAGCCTCAGGTTTTCACAGCCGACGCGACGAACCGCCTACGAGCTCTTTACGCCCAATAATTCCGGACAACGCTTGCACCCTACGTATTACCGCGGCTGCTGGCACGTAGTTGGCCGGTGCTTCTTCTGCAGGTACCGTCACCTTCCGGCTTCGTCCCTGCTGAAAGAGGTTTACAACCCGAAGGCCGTCATCCCCCACGCGGCGTCGCTGCGTCAGGCTTCCGCCCATTGCGCAATATTCCCCACTGCTGCCTCCCGTAGGAGTCTGGGCCGTGTCTCAGTCCCAGTGTGGCCGGTCACCCTCTCAGGCCGGCTACCCGTCGTCGCCTTGGTAGGCCACTACCCCACCAACAAGCTGATAGGCCGCGGGCCCATCCCCAGCCGGAAACCCTTTCCACCACCAGACCATGCGGCCAGCAGAGGACATCCGGTATTAGCCCCAATTTCTTGGAGTTATCCCAGAGCCGGGGGCAGGTTGCCCACGTGTTACTCACCCGTTCGCCACTGAACCCACCACCGAAGCGGCAAGCCCCGTTCGACTTGCATGTGTTAAGCACGCCGCCAGCGTTCGTCCTGAGCCAGGATCAAACTCTCCGTAGATGAATCTGACACCAGGCCGAGAACCGAGACCTGACAGATCTCGATCACACAACCTCAAAGAAACCCACAACCCGACCGGACAAACCGACCAGGCCACGGGGCAAAACATGGCACTGACTTTCGGCACGCTGTTGAGTTCTCAAGGAACGGACGC
>NZ_JBFNXQ010000166.1:0-6053 GCF_041018925.1 Geodermatophilus maliterrae | reverse complement strand
CCCGAGCGGGCCCTCGACGGCGACCCCCTGGCCCGCGCGGCGCTGACCGAGCGGGTGGTGCGGCCGCTGCGGACCGCCGGCGGTGGCGTGCTGGAGACGGTGCGCGCGGTGCTCGCCGGCGGCGGCAACCTCGAGGCCAGCGCCCGGGCGCTGTTCGTGCACCCGAACACCGTCCGGTACCGGCTCAAGCGGGCCGCCGAGCTGACCGGGCAGGTGGCCACCGACCCGCGCGGCGCCTGGACGCTGCAGGTCGCCCTCGCCCTCGCCGACCTCGACGGCGGCCGCTCGCTCTGGCACTGAGGAAGGACCCCGCTGTCCCCCGCCGCCCGCGGCCTCGCGGGCCGGCCGCTCTACGGATCTGCACCGGTCCGTGTGGTCTCCACCACGGAACGGGGTGATGACGGCCCCGATGGGCCTCGGGATTGTGGGGATCCTCCAAAGGGCGGTGGTGACCTTTCGTTCCGGACACCACCGCAGGCGGACGTGACGCCTGGCACGGTGAGGAGGTGCTCGCCGTCCTCGCCCCCGGACAGGGTGCCCAGAAGCCCGGGATGCTCACCCCCTGGCTGGAGCTGCCCGGTGCCGAGTCCTTCTTCCGCTGGGCCGGCGCGATCGCCGACGCCGACCTGCTGACCCTCGGCACCACCGGCGACGCCGAGGCCATCAAGGACACCGCGGTCACCCAGCCGCTGGTGGTCGCGATGAGCCTGTTCGTGGCCCGCGAGCTCGGCGGACTGCCCGGCCCGGTCGCGCACACGCCGCAGGCCGGGCGCGACGTCGTCATCGCCGGGCACAGCGTCGGCGAGCTGACCGCCGCCGCGCTGGCCGGCGTGCTCAGCGTCGAGGCGGCGATCGCCCTGACCGCCGTCCGCGGCCGGGCGATGGCCCGCGCCTGCGCGCTCACCCCGACCGGCATGTCCGCCGTCCTGGGGGGTGACCCCGACGAGCTGGCCGCGGCACTGGAGCGGCACGGGCTGACGGCGGCCAACCTCAACGGCGGCGGCCAGGTCGTCGTCGCCGGGCCCCTCGAGGGGCTGGCCGCCCTCAAGGCCGAGCCGCCCGCCAAGGCGCGCGTGCTGCCGCTGTCGGTGGCCGGCGCCTTCCACACCTCCTACATGGCCCCGGCCCGCGAGGAGCTCGAGGGCCTCGTCGGCGGGCTGCGGCCGGCCGACCCGAGCCGCCTGCTGCTGTCCAACGCCGACGGCGCCGCGGTCGGCTCCGGCGCCGAGGCACTGTCCCGCCTGGTCAGCCAGGTGACCAGCCCGGTGCACTTCGACGCCTGCCTGACCACCCTGCGCGAGCTCGGCGTCACCGCGGCGCTCGAGCTGCCGCCGGCCGGCGCGCTGGCGGGCCTGGCCAAGCGCGAGTGGGCGAAGGACGGCGGGGTCGAGGTGCTGGCACTGTCCGGCCCGGCCGACCTCGACCGGGCCCGCGCGCTCATCGACGCCGCCCGCGGCCGACCCGAGGCCACCCACCAGCCCGACTGGCGGGTCGTCGTCTCCCCCGTGCGCGGGACGGTCAGCCCCGCCGACGTCGCCGAGGGCACCCGCCTGCCGGCCGGCACCCCGCTGGGGCGCATCCGCAGCCGGCGCGGGGAGGCCGACGTCACGGCCGGCTACGACGGCGTGCTCGCCGAGTGGCTGGTGCAGGACGGCGACCTGGTCGACGCCGGGGACCCGCTGGCCCGTCTCTACCCGGAGGTCTCCGCGTGAGCATCCAACTCAGGAAGGGCGCCGCGGGCGCACGGATCCTCGGCCTGGGCGCCTACCGGCCCCGCCGCCGGGTGACCAACCACGAGCTCGCGGAGGTGATGGACACCAACGACGAGTGGGTCCAGAGCCGCGTCGGCATCGCCGAGCGCCGCTGGGCCGAGAAGGACGAGACGCTGGTGGAGATGGCCGTCGCCGCCGGCGGCAAGGCCCTCGCCGCCAGCGGTCTGGCCCCCGACGAGGTCGACCTCGTCGTCCTGGCCAGCGCCAGCCTGAAGGAGCCCATCCCCGGCATCGGACCGCAGGTGGCCCACCGCCTGGGCATCCCGCGGCCCGGGGCGTTCGACCTCAACGCCGGGTGCGCCGGCTTCTGCTACGCCCTCGGCGTCGTCTCCGACGCCATCCGGGCCGGCTCGGCGCGCAACGCCCTCGTGGTCGGCGTCGAGCGGCTCACCGACGTCACCGACCTCTCCGACCGCTCCACCGCGGTGATCTTCGCCGACGGCGCCGGTGCCGCGGTGGTGGGCGCGGCCGAGGAGCCGGGCATCGGCCCGGTCGTGTGGGGCAGCGACGGCGACCAGTACAACGCCATCGAGATCGCCGCCGGCACCGGGACCATGACCATGGCCGGCCAGGCGGTCTACCGCTGGGCCACCACCCGGCTCACCGAGACGCTCGAGGAGGCGATGGAGGCCGCTGGTGTCGGGCCGGCCGACATCGACGTCTTCGCCCCGCACCAGGCCAACCTGCGCATCATCGAGTCGATGACCCGGAAGCTCGGCTTCGACGCGGACACGGTCATCGCCCGCGACATCGTGCAGTCGGGCAACACCTCGGCGGCGTCGGTGCCGCTGGCGCTCACCGCGCTGCTGGAGTCCGGCGAGGCCAGGAGCGGGGACCTCGCCCTCGTCCTCGGGTACGGCGCGGGCCTGACCTTCGCCGGCCAGGTGCTCACCCTGCCCTGAGCACCACCACAGACCCCCGGACCACCCGGGACCGACGGCGGGCAGCGCCCGCCTCCACCGAGAGAGAGGACCCCCGCGTGAGCGAGGACATCCAGGCAGGTCTGGCAGAGATCCTGGAGGAGGTCGCCGGGGTCGCTCCCGCCGATGCCACCCCGGAGAAGTCGTTCACCGAGGACCTCGACGTCGACTCGCTGTCGATGGTCGAGATCGCCACGGCCGTCGAGGACAAGTTCGGCGTGGCCATCCCCGACGACGAGCTCGGCAACATCAAGACCGTCGGCGACGCCATGAGCTACATCCAGAAGAACCAGGGCTGAGAGAAGGACCCCCCTGCCCCCACCGCTCGCACGCTCGCGGCGGGACCCTGCAGGGGGGCCACGCCCAGCCCCCGGCCGCACCCGCTCCCAGGAGGAAACCCGTCATGACCGATGTCGTCGTCACCGGACTCGGTGCCACCACGCCGCTGGGCGGCGACGTCGCCAGCACCTGGGACGCGCTGCTGGCGGGGCGGTCGGGGGTCAGCCGCATCACCGACGACTGGGCGAAGGACTTCCCCGCCCAGCTCGTCGCCCGGCTGGCCACCGATCCCGCCGAGCAGCTCGACCGGGTGCGCGCCCGGCGGCTCGACCGCAGCCAGCAGGTCGCGGTCATCGCCGCCGAGGAGGCCTGGAAGCAGTCGGGGGCCGGGAACGCCGGCGTCGACCCGCTGCGCATCGCCGTCGTCTTCGGCACCGGCATCGGCGGGGCGCTGACCCTGCTCGGGCAGGACGACATCCTGGAGGAGAAGGGGCCCAAGCGGGTCTCCCCCTTCACCATCCCGATGCTCATGCCCAACGGCCCGGCCGCCGCCGTCGGACTGTCCGTCGGCGCCAAGGGCGGGGTGCACGCACCGGTCAGCGCCTGCGCCTCCGGCGCGGAGGCGATCCGCTGGGGCCTGGACCTGCTGCGCTTCGACCGCGCGGACGTCGTCATCGTCGGCGGCACCGAGGCCTGCATCCACCCCCTGCCCATGGCCGGCTTCTCCTCCATGCGGGCCATGAGCACCCGCAACGACGAGCCCGGGCGGGCCTCGCGCCCGTTCGACAAGGCCCGCGACGGCTTCGTGCTCGGCGAGGGCGCCGCCGCCCTCGTCCTGGAGCGCGCCGACGCCGCCGAGGCCCGCGGCGCCCACGTGCACGCCCGCCTGGCCGGCGCCGGCGGGACCGCCGACGGCTACGACCTGGTCGCCCCGCACCCGGAGGGCGAGGGCGCCGGACGGGCGATCGCGGCGGCGATCCGCGACGCCGGGCTGACCCCGGCCGACATCGGCCACGTCAACGCCCACGCCACCTCGACGCCGGTCGGCGACATCGCCGAGGCCGCGGCCATCCGCAGCTCGATCGGCGAGCACGTGCTGGTCACCGCCACCAAGAGCCAGACCGGCCACCTGCTGGGCGCGGCCGGGGCGCTGGAGTCGGTGTTCACCATCCTCGCGCTGCGGGACCAGGTGGTGCCGGCGACGGCGAACCTCGACGACCCGGACGACGACGCGGCGGTGCAGGCGCTCGACATCGTCCGCCGCGAGCCGCGGAAGGCCTCGTTCAGCGCTGCGGTCAACGACTCCTTCGGGTTCGGCGGCCACAACATGGCCCTGGTCTTCACCACCGCCTGATGTGAGGACCCCGCTGCCCCGCCACTCGCGAGCTCGTGGCGGACCCTGCAGCGGGCCCACCGCCCGACGGCCCGCAGGCCGCCCGGGCAGCCCGAGCACGCCCACGTCCGGCCCGCGGAGGTCCCGTGACCACTCTCCATGCCGCTCCCGTCGCCCCGTCCCCGGACCCGCGCGACCCCGGTGACCGGCTGGAGCGGTTCTTCGACGCCGGCACGACGTCCCTGCTGGCCCCGCGTGACACGTCGGGTGTCCTGGCGGCGCGCGGCACCGTCTCGGGCACCCCGGCGATCGCCTACTGCACCGACGCGACGGTCATGGGCGGCGCGATGGGCGTCGACGGGTGCCGGCACGTCGTCGACGCGATCGACACCGGGGTGCGCGAGCGGCTGCCGGTCGTGGGCATCTGGCACTCCGGCGGCGCCCGGCTGGCCGAGGGCGTCACCGGGCTGCACGCCGTCGGCGAGGTGTTCGCCGCGATGGTGCGCGCCTCCGGGCGGATCCCGCAGATCTCCGTCGTCCTCGGCCCGGCCGCCGGCGGTGCCGCCTACGGACCGGCGCTCACCGACCTGGTGATCATGGGCCCGGCCGGGCGGGTCTTCGTCACCGGTCCCGACGTCGTCCGCTCGGTCACCGGCGAGGACGTGGACATGGAGAGCCTCGGCGGGCCCGACACCCACGGCCGCCGCAGCGGCGTCGTCCACGTGGTCACCGACTCGGAGGCCGCCGCGCTGGCGACCGCCCGCCAGGCGGTCGACCTGCTGGCCGCCCAGGGCAGGCTCGCGGCGGCCGAGGACGAGCCGGACGTCGACCTGCGGGCCCTGCTGCCCGAGCAGACCAACCGCGCCTACGACGTCAAGCCGCTCGTCGCGGCCCTCCTCGACGGGCCGGGCCTGGAGCTGCACCCGCGGTGGGCGCCCAACGTCGTGACCACCCTCGGCCGGCTCGGCGGGCGGACCGTCGGCGTCGTCGCGAACAACCCGCTGCGGCTGGGCGGCTGCCTGGACTCGGCCTCGGCGGAGAAGGCGGCGCGCTTCGTGCGGATGTGCGACGCCTTCGGTGTGCCGCTGGTCGTGCTGGTCGACGTCCCCGGCTACCTGCCCGGCGTCGGCCAGGAGTGGGACGGCGTGGTGCGGCGCGGCGCGAAGCTGCTGCACGCCTTCGCCGAGGCCGTCGTCCCGCGGGTGACGCTGGTGACCCGCAAGGCCTACGGCGGCGCCTACATCGCCATGAACGCCCGCTCACTGGGCGCCACCGCGGTCTTCGCCTGGCCGGGCGCGGAGGTGGCCGTCATGGGCGCCCGGGCCGCCGTGGGGATCCTGCACCGCAAGAAGCTGGCCGCCGTGCCGCCCGGCGAGCGGGAGGCGCTGCACGTGCAGCTGGCCGCCGAGCACGAGCGGATCGCCGGCGGGGTGAACCGGGCGCTGGAGATCGGCGTCGTCGACGAGGTCGTCGAGCCCAGCCGCACGCGGCGGCGGCTGGTGGCCGCCCTGGCCGGCGCACCGGCCGGACGCGGCGCGCACGGCAACATCCCGCTGTAGCGGGACGCGCGACGATCAGGTGACCTGGTCGTGACGCGTCCTCCCCGGCGTCCCACGGTCAGGGAGGACGCGTCACGACCAGGGAGGCTGATCATGGCCCAGGATCCCGCACCGGCCGGACGGCCACCGGGACGACGAGAGGCCCGCCCCCCCCGCCGCCGGGGGGGGGCGCCCCGGGGGGGGGGGGGGG
>NZ_JBFNXQ010000165.1:0-6241 GCF_041018925.1 Geodermatophilus maliterrae | reverse complement strand
CCCCGGCGGCCGGCTCGGACTGGTCGCCGTCGTGGTCTCCCACGCGGTGATGGTCGGCGTCATGGTCATGACCCCGGTGCACATGGGGCACGCCGGCGGCCCCGAGGGGACGACGCTGCGGCTGGTCGGCCTGGTGATCAGCGTGCACGTGGCCGGCATGTACCTGTTCAGCCCGCTGGTGGGCCTGCTGGCCGACCGCGCCGGACGGCGGACGACGGTGGCCGTCGGCACCGGGCTGCTGCTGGCGGCCGCCGCGGTGGCCGGGACGGCGCCGCCCGAGGCCGCCGGCCGGCTGGGCGCCGGCCTGCTGCTGCTCGGGCTCGGGTGGTCGTGCGGCCTGATCGCGGGGTCCACCCTCGTCACCGAGTCGGTGCCGGCCGAGGTCCGGCCGACGGCGCAGGGCGGTACCGACCTGCTCATGGGCCTGGGCGCCGCCGTCGCGGGCGCCGTCGGCGGGCCGCTGCTCGCCCTCGGCGGCTTCGGTCTGGTGGCCGCCGTCTCGGCGGCGCTGGTGCTGCCGCTGGTCGTGGTGTGGCTGCGGGCGGGCGCGGCGGGCTGACCGCTCAGCGGCCCCGCATGCCGCGCCACAGGAGGACGAGCGTCACCAGCATGCACAGCGCGATGCCGATCTCCAGGACGGTGTCCCAGGTCGCCGAGCCGGTGGTGGGGAACACGCCTCCAGACTAGATCACCAAGTATGGTGAAGCGACTTCACCGTGCAGGAGGCTCATGATGTCCGGCCCCACGTCCGCCGACGACCGCCGGGTGGCCGCGCTCGACCGGGTGGTGGAGGTGACCGTCCTCCTCGGCCGCGACATGACGGCGTCCCTGGCCGCCTCGGGCCTGACCGTCGCCCGCACCACGCTGCTGTGGCAGCTGCGCGCCACCGGGCCGAGCACCCAGCGCGTCCTGGCCGACGCCCTCGGCACCAGCGCCCGCAACGTCACCGGCCTGGTCGACGGCCTCGTCGACGCCGGCCTGGTCACCCGCGAGCCGCACCCGGGCGACCGCCGCGCCACCCTGGTCACCCCGACGGCGCGGGGCGAGGAGGTGCTCGTGGAGCTGGCGAGGGGGCAGGCCGAGCTGGCCGGGCAGCTGTTCGGCGGCCTGTCCGGGGAGCGGCTCGACGGCCTCGTCGACGCCCTGGACGAGGTCCTCGAGCGGCTGCGGGCGCTCGTCCCGGGCGGCGCGACGTCCGGGAGCCCGTCGTGACCGCCGGCGAGCTGGTCCGGCG
Organism: Geodermatophilus maliterrae; assembly: GCF_041018925.1. Lineage (NCBI taxonomy): Bacteria > Bacillati > Actinomycetota > Actinomycetes > Geodermatophilales > Geodermatophilaceae > Geodermatophilus > Geodermatophilus maliterrae. The sequence continues at coordinate 5,007 of NZ_JBFNXQ010000165.1, read as the reverse complement.
TGCGGTGGCCTCCGAGCTGGGGACGTGGCGCAGCCTGGCACGCTGGGTCCGTCGCCGGCCCGACGTCCCGCCCGGCGCGGAGCCGTTCCCGTACGCGTCGGCGGTGACCCCGGTGCTGTGGACCTTCATCGTCCTGTCGGCGGTCGAGATCCCGCTCGTCGACTGGCTCCTGCCGTGGCCGTCGCTGCGCGTCGCCCTGCTCGTCGTCGGTGCCTACGGGCTGCTGTGGATGATCGGCCTGCTCGCGGCGATGCGCGTGCACCCGCACACCGTCGACGCCGAGGGGCTGCGGTTGCGCTCGGGGGCGTCGGTCGACGTCCGGGTGGCGTGGGAGGACGTCGCCGCGGCCCGCGTCCGCCGGCGCAGCGTCGAGGGCTCGCGGACGGTCGTCGTCGCCGAGGAGGGGGAGCGGCGGGCGGTGTCGGTGGCCGTCGCCGGGTCCACGCAGGTCGACGTCGAGCTGCGGACGCCGCTGGTGCTCCCGCTGGCGCGCGCCGGCGGGCAGCCGGTGGGCGAGTTGCGCCTGGCCGCCGACGACCCGGCCGCCCTCGTCCGGCGGCTGCGGGCGGGGATCGCCGCGGCGGCCGCCACCCCCGAGGGGGACGCGCGCTAGCGTCGGGGCGTGCGCCTGCAGGAGTTCTGGTCACGGCTCGACGCCCAGTTCGGGTCGATGCGGGCGCAGAGCGTGACGCGCGACCACGTGTTCGCCGCGCTCGGTGGCCGCACCGCCGCGGACGCCATCGAGGCCGGCCTGCCGGTGCGCCGGGTGTGGCTGGCGATCTGCGAGGAGTACGACGTCCCGCCGAAGGACCGCTGACCCGGCCCTCTCCGGCGCCGCTCCCGGGCGGCCGTCCCGCGTGCCTGCGTGTCGCTCGACTCGAACGTGTGTTCGCCCTACAGTGGCGTCCACAGGGAGGTCGCTCCTCCACAGGTCCGGCTCGTCACCGGAAAGTGTCAGACCCCCGACCTAGCGTCGTCCCCGACACCCACACGACTCCGCACCGCGACTCTCCCGAAGGTGAGCACCATGGCAACGCTCGACCGCGACAAGGCCCTCGACATGGCCCTGGCCCAGATCGACAAGCAGTTCGGCAAGGGCTCGGTCATGCGGCTGGGCGACACCCCGGCCCAGGCCATGAAGGTCATCCCGACCGGCTCGATCGCGCTCGACATCGCACTCGGCATCGGCGGCCTGCCCCGCGGCCGTGTCGTCGAGGTCTACGGCCCGGAGGCCTCCGGCAAGACCACGGTCGCCCTGCACGCGGTGGCCAACGCCCAGGCCGCCGGCGGCATCGCGGCCTTCATCGACGCCGAGCACGCCCTCGACCCCGACTACGCCCGCGCCATCGGCGTCGACACCGACGCGCTGCTGGTCAGCCAGCCCGACACCGGTGAGCAGGCGCTCGAGATCGCTGACATGCTGATCCGCTCCGGCGCTCTCGACGTCATCGTCATCGACTCCGTGGCGGCCCTGGTGCCCCGCGCCGAGATCGAGGGCGAGATGGGTGACAGCCACGTCGGTCTGCAGGCCCGCCTGATGAGCCAGGCGCTGCGCAAGATCACCGGTGCGCTGAACAACTCCGGCACCACCGCGATCTTCATCAACCAGCTGCGCGAGAAGGTGGGCATCGTCTACGGCTCGCCCGAGGTCACCACCGGTGGTCGCGCGCTGAAGTTCTACTCGTCGGTGCGCCTCGACGTCCGCCGGATTGAGACCCTGAAGCAGGGCACCGACGCCGTCGGCAGCCGGGTCCGCGTCAAGGTGGTCAAGAACAAGGTCGCGGCCCCCTTCAAGCAGGCCGAGCTCGACCTGCTGTGGGGTCAGGGCTTCAGCCGCGAGGGCGGCCTCATCGACGCCGGCGTCGAGCAGGGCTTCATCCGCAAGTCCGGCGCCTGGTACACGTACGAGGGCGACCAGCTCGGCCAGGGCAAGGAGAACGTCCGCACCTTCCTGCGCGACAACCCCGACCTCGCCGACGAGATCGAGAAGAAGGTCAAGGAGAAGCTGGGCATCGGACCGCAGGTCGACGCCCCGGTCGCTGAGCCGGCCGCTGCTCCGGTCGACTTCTGAGCGATCCGGTGACCGGCTGGTCCGGCTCGGCTCCCGGGTGGGCTGACCCCGAGCAGTCCGACCGGCCCGGAGGTCGGCGGGGTCGCGCGCCACGCGACCGCGCCGCCCGCCGACGGCGGCCCGGACCGTCCCCTGACCCGGACGGTCCGGCCGCCGTGCCCGCCACGGACGACGCACCTCCCGGGGACCCCGCCGACGACCCTGGCGACCCGGAGTCCGTGGCCCGCGCCATCTGCCTGCGGGCGCTGACCGGCTCGGCGAAGACCCGTCAGCAGCTGGCCGACCTGCTCGAACGCCGCGGCGTCCCCGAGGAGGCCGCCGGTGCCGTCCTCGACCGCTTCGGCGAGGTCGGCCTCATCGACGACGCCGCCTTCGCCCGCGCCTGGGTGAGCTCCCGGCAGGCCGGCCGCGGCCTGGCCCGCCGCGCGCTCAAGGCCGAGTTGCGGGCCAAGGGCGTCGATGGTGAGGACGCCGAGCAGGCCCTCGCCCTCGTCGACGACGAGGACGAGCGCGTCTCCGCCCGGCGGCTCGTCGAGCGACGGCTGCCGAGCCTGCGCCGCGTCGACCGGGTCACCGCCACCCGCCGGCTCGTCGGCATGCTCGCCCGCAAGGGCTACGGCGGCGGCCTGGCCGGGGCCGTCGTCCGCGAGGTCCTCGACGAGACCGGCTTCGGCACCGACCACGGCGGGGACGGCTGGGAGGACGACCTGCCCTGACGGGCTGACACGAACGGCGACGGGCCCCGTCGGCGACCGCAGCAGCGGCCGGCGACGGGGCCCGTCGTGTGTCCGGGTGTGGCGTCCCGGGAGGTCAGCCGGCGGCGGCGCTCCACGCGGTGAGGTCGACCGCGCGCCCGTCCGGAGACTCGTCGTCGGCGACCAGGCAGGCACCCCGGCCGCCGGGCGCCGAGTCGTGAGCGGCACGCAGCCACTGCTGGACCAGCGCCTCGAAGCTGCGCTCGGGGCGGGTGGCCGGGCGGCTCACCGGGCCGAGGAACGTCAGGTCGAGCTCGTCCCCGTCGCGGGTCCGCAGGACGATGCGGCAGCGCGCGCGACGGTGCCGCGCCGGGGGGACCACCTCGCGGATGACGGCGGACTCAGCCCCTGCGGCGAGGGCGAACTGCGCGGCAGCCGCACGCAGCCGGTTCACGAACTCCTGAGCGGCGTCGACCTGCCCCACGGGCAGGCGCACCACGGCGGGCAGCGGCGGCACGACGGGGCAGAGAGCGGTGTCCACGCCCCCTCTCTCGGCAGGCTGGCCCTCGGGCCTGACCACCCGCGCGACGGCGGTGTGCCACGGTGTGCGCGGGACTCCGCGTGACCGTTCCGTGTCCGCCTCTCGGTCAGACGGGGCCGCCGCCCCCGCCCATCTGCACGTCGGCCGGGAGCTCGATCTCCTTGGCCGCCGCCGTCTTGCTGCTGCTGCGGGTGCGCTTCTCGATGGTGCGCGCCAGCTGTGACAGCAGCACGTTGAGGACGATGTAGATGAGGCCGGCGGCCACGTAGAGCTGGAAGGTGTACTGGCTACCGAACTGGAAGTTGAAGAACTCGACCAGGCTGCGCGCGGTCCGCAGGAGCTCGACGTAGCCGACGATGAAGCCCAGCGACGAGTCCTTGAGCAGGACGACGAGCTGCGCGACCAGCACCGGCAGCATGCGGCGCACCGCCTGAGGCAGCAGGACCAGCGTCATGACCTGCGTCTTGCGCATGCCCAGGGCGAAGGCCGCCTCCTGCTGGCCGCGGTCGACCGACAGGATCCCGGCGCGGAAGATCTCGGCCAGGACGGCCATGTTGTAGAGCGTCAGGCCCAGGGCCAGCGCCCGGAAGGCCGTCATCGGGACGCCGACGGTCGGCAGGAACAGCAGGCAGAACAGGATCAGGATCAGCAGCGGCACGGCGCGGAAGAACTCGATCACCACGCCGACGGGGATCCGCACCCAGGCGTGGTCGGAGAGCCGCCCGACGGCCAGCAGGGCGCCGAGCACGGTGGCCGCCACCATGCCGACCGCCGCGACCGCGAGGGTGTTGACCAGGCCGTCGCCGAGGGCCTGCGGCACGCCGGAGGCCGGGTCGAACAGCACCGCCCAGCGGTCGGGCTGCAGCTGGCCGTTTGCGCCCAGCCGCCAGAGGACCAGACCGATCAGGGCCAGGACGACCAGCCCGCCGACGGCGGTGCCGATGCGCTGCCGCCGGCGGGCGGTCGGCCCGGGCAGGTCGAACAGGACGCTGGTGCTCATCGGACGATCGCCACCCGGGTCTCGATGGCCCGGATCAGCCAGGCGGAGGGGAGCGTGATGACGAGGTAGCCGAGGACGACTGCGGCGAAGACGGCCAGGAGCTGGTCGGCGTTGGCGTTGGCCAGCCGTTGCAGGGCAGCGGTGAGGTCGGTGACGGCGAAGCCCGCGGCGATCGAGGTGTTCTTGGCCAGCGCGATCCAGACGTTGCCCAGGGGCGGGACCACGGTGCGGAACGCCTGGGGCAGCACGACCTGGCGCAGGGACTGCCCGAACGTCAGCCCGAGCGCGCGGGCGGCCTCGGCCTGGCCCGGCGGGACGGCGTTGATGCCCGAGCGCAGCGCCTCACAGACGAACGCGGCGGTGTAGAGCGACAGCGCGGCGACGGCGGTGACGAACCGGCTCGGGAACTGCAGGTCGATCTGCACGATGCCGAAGGCGAGGAAGAAGAAGACGACGGTCAGCGGGGTGTTGCGGAACACCTCCACGTAGAAGGTGGCCAGGCCCCGCAGCGGTCCCACGGGGCTGACCCGCATCGCGGCGAGCACGGTGCCGAGCACCAGGGCGCACACGCCGCTGACGACCGCGAGCGAGAGCGTCGTCAGGAACGCGCTCCACAACAGGTCTGCGTTGTCGCTGAGGAACTGCACCGCGCCCTCGATGTGTCAGGTGACGAGTGGCGGGGGCGGGGGGGGGGGGGGGG
>NZ_JBFNXQ010000164.1:0-6402 GCF_041018925.1 Geodermatophilus maliterrae | reverse complement strand
GAGGCAGGGACCCCGCTGCCCCCATCCGGGCTCAGCGGGCGCGGGCGAGGAGGAGCAGGGCGTAGGCGGCGACCGAGGGACCGTCGGTGAGCCGGCCCTCGCGGACCATCGCGCGGAACTCCGCCTCGGTCACGAACGCCGCGACCATGTCGGCCTCGGTGACCTCGCGCGCGGTCGGGCCGGGCGTGAGGTCGGTGGCCAGCCAGACGTCGAACTCCTGCGTCGACAGGCCCGGTGCCAGGTCGAGGTGGCCGAGGTGCTCGAGCCGGCCGGCCCGCAGCCCGGTCTCCTCGGCCAGCTCTGCGCGGGCCAGCTCCTGCGGCGTCCCGTCGCTGCCCGCCGTCCAGGTGCCCTGCGGGAACTCCCACGCCCGCCGCGCGAGGGGGTGGCGGAACTGCTCGACCAGCCAGAACCCGTCGCGCTCGGCGGGCAGCACGATGGCGAAGTGCGGCTTCTCGACGACGCCGTAGACGCCGGTGGAGCCGTCGGCCCGCTCCACGGTGTCCTCCCGCACCCGCACCCACGGGTTGGCGTAGACCTCCCGGCTGCCGGTCGTCCGCATGCAGCCGAGCCTGACAGAGGCGGACCATGGAGGAGGAGGTGGTCGGGTGACCGAGCGGAAGCCGCAGGGGGTCTCGTTCGAGACCTGGGTCGAACGGCAGATCCACCAGGCGCAGGAGCGCGGCGACTTCACCGGTCTGCGGGGTGCCGGCAGGCCGCTGCCCAGCTGGGACCCCGACGAGACCGCCTACGACTGGGCGGTGGCCAAGGCCCGCCGGGAGGGCATCCGGCCCGCGGACATGCTCCCGCCCGGGCTGGCGCTGCGCCGGGAGCGCGACGAGCTGCCCGAGCGGGTGGCCGGCCTGCCGTCGGAGGCCGCCGTCCGCGCCGTGGCCGAGGACTACAACGCCCGGGTCGAGGCCTTCTGGCGCCGTCCGCAGGAGAGCCGCTGGTCGCCGGTGCCGGGCCTGGCCGACGTCGAGGCGCTGGTCGAGGGCTGGCACCGCGACCGCCCACCGCCGCCCCCCGTCGTCGAGACGCCCCCGCCGCCCGGGCCGCCGCCGCGCCGCCGTCGCTGGTGGCGCCGGACCCGCTGACGGCTGACGGCCGGTCCTCCGCGACGATCACGACGTCGCGGTGGCGACACGCCGAGCCCGTCGGACGTGTCGCCACCGCAGGTCCGTGATCGCCGAGTGGCGACCGTCAGGTCGCGGCCGGCACCCGGTCGAGGGAACCCAGCACGGTGCGGATCCGCCCGTCGCCGTCGGTCACGGCGACGTCGGCCAGCGGGTCGGTGTACCGGACGTACTCGGCGAACACCTCGTCGACCAGTGCCCGGCGTGCGGCCGGGTCGGTCTCGTTCCACGCGGCGAGGTAGCGGGCGGCGAGGTAGCGGCGGCGAGGTAGCGGGCGGCGAGGTCAGGAGTGGCGGTCATGGCGTTCCTCCTCCGGGGGTCGGTTCAGCGGCGGCGCAGGGCGGTGAGCTGCAGGGCGGCGAACCCGGCGACGACGGCGGCCTGGAGGAGCACCCACACGGCGCCGGCGGTCGTGAGGTCGAAGCGGTCCGTCGTGACGGCGGCGACGCTGCCGGCGGCCCACAGCAGGTTGGCGCCGACGACGACCTCGGTGGCGCCGGCCGAGATCGCGGGACGCGCGGCGACCAGCCACACGCCGGCCGCGTAGGCAAGCAGGAAGGCGCCGAGGCCGCGCAGCACCCCGGACGGGACGCCGAGCAGGCCGGTCAGCAGCGGTGCGGCGGCCAGGTAGGCGGCGCCGTTGGCCCCGGTGACGACGGCGTCGAGGCGCAGCGCCACGCGGAGCAGGTCGAGGGTGCGGGGGCGGGTGGCTGTCGTTGTCATGCCGACGACCGTGGCGCCGCCGGAGAGGCGCGTCGATTACCTCGCGGGTAGGGGACGCCGGCCGCCGTCGTCGCTAGCGTCCGCACCGTGACCACCACCCTGGCGTCCCTGGGACGCCCGCCCGTGGGTGTGCTGCTGCGGCAGTGGCGGGTCCGGCGCCGGCTCTCCCAGCTCGACCTCGCCGGCGACGCCGGCGTCTCGGCGCGGCACCTGAGCTTCCTCGAGACCGGGCGGGCGCGGCCGAGCCGGGAGATGCTGCTGCGCCTCGCCGAGCAGCTGGAGGTTCCGCTGCGGGAGCGCAACGAGCTGCTCCTGGCCGCCGGCTTCGCCCCCGTCTACGGCCGCCGCGGCCTCGGCTCCCCCGACATGGCCGCCGTCAGCCGGGCCCTCGACCTGGTGCTCACCGCCCACGAGCCCTACCCGGCGGTCGTCGTCGACCGCTCGTGGGATCTGGTGGCCGCCAACGCGAGCGTCGCCCTGTTCACCGACGGCGTGGCCGCGCACCTGCTCGAGCCGCCGGCCAACGTGCTGCGGCTGAGCCTGCACCCCGAGGGCCTGGCGCCGCGGATCGCCAACCTGCCGCAGTGGCGGGCGCACCTGCTGCACCGGCTCGGTCGCGAGGCCCACCTGACCGGCGACCCGGCGCTGGCCGCCCTGCACCGCGAGCTCGTCGCCCTGCCCGGCGGCACCGACCGCTCGACGCCGGACGGGATCGCCGTCCCGCTGCGGCTGCGCACCGGCGACGGCGTGCTGTCCTTCCTCAGCACGGTGACCACCTTCGGCACCGCCGTCGACCTGACCGCCGCAGAGCTGAGCGTCGAGGCGTTCCTGCCCGCCGACGAGCGCACCGCCGAGGCGCTCCGCGGCGGGCCGGTGGGCCGGCGGTCCTAGGAACGCGCGCGGAGGGCCAGCAGGGCCGTGACCCCGGCACAGACCAGCGGCACACCGGCGACGAGCCCCAGGTCGCCCGCGCCCGCGGGCCCGCCCGTCGCGACGACGCCGGCGGCCAGCCCGCCCGCCGCCACGGCGGCACTGGCGATCAGCGACGAGCGGCGGGCCTGCGGGGTCCCCCGCCGCGTGAGGGCCGCCGCGACGAGGCCGAGGACGGCCACGCCCAGCAGCAGGCCACCGGCGGTGCGCTCGTGCGACCAGTCGGAGACGGCGGCGAGCAGGTAGCCCAGCACACCCACCACCGCGGCCGACGCCAGCCAGCTCCAGGGCAGCGCGGCCCGGGCCCAGCGTGCCGGTGGCGTCGTCGTCGCGGTCATCGGATGACCTCCCCGTCCTCGTGGTGTCGCGGTCGTGCCGCCATCGTCGTGCGCCGCGGGCGCGCCGTCACCGGTCCCCGGCCAGGGTCGGCCTCGTCCTCCGGGACGACGCCGACCCGGCCCGCGGGACGATCCGGCCGGTCCGCGGCGTCACTAGCATCCGCAGGACCGGGCACCCACGATCGCGGCTCCCCCGCGGGGTGCGCCCGGCGAGGAGCGGTCGCATGGCGCAGGTGCGGGGCGGGGTCCGCCTCCCCTCCGACCTGGTCCACGCGGGGATCGCCGTGGTGTCGGCGGGGATGGCTCTGGTCGAGGGACCGCCCGTGGTGCCGGTGGTGGTCTGCCTGGGACTGGCCCTGGTCCCCTGGGTCCTCGTGGCCGCGGGCGTCGACCTGCCGCTCGCCTTCTTCGCCGTCATGGCCGTGGCCCCGGTCGTGCCCGTCGTGGCGTGGTCGGGCGTCGGCAGCGCCCTGTTCCTCACCACCGCGGCCGCCAGCCGGGTCGCCAGCCGCTCCGACCGGCGCCCGCTGGTCGGGTTGACCACCCTCGCGGCCGCCGCGGTGCCCTTCACCCCGTTCGCCGGCCTGCTGCCACCGGGCGTGGGGGACGCCGAGCGCGGCGCGGGCTCGCTGTACTTCGCCTTCGGGACCGTGCTGGGTGTCCTGGTGGGGATCCTGCTGCACCGCGCCGCCGTCCTCACCGATGAGCTGCGGGTCGCCCACGAGCGCCTGGCCGAGGCGGCCGCCCGCCAGGAGCGGCAGCGGATCGCCCGTGACGTCCACGACCTCGTCGCGCACTCGCTGACCGTCGTCGTCCTGCACGTGGGCGGCGCGCGCCGTGTGCTGCGCACCGACCCGCGGGCCGCGGAGGGGGCGCTGGAGGAGGCCGAGCGGGTGTGCCGGGAGAGCTTGGACGGCATCCGCGGCGTCGTGGGGCTGCTGCGCTCCGAGCGGGACGAGCGGCCGGTGGTGTCCCTCGACCTCGCCGAGCTCGCACGCGGCTACCGGGCGGCGGGTCTGCCGGTCGAGGTGCGCACGAGCGGGGACCCGGGGTCGCTGCCCCTGGTGGTGCGGGTGACCCTGCACCGGGTCGTCCGGGAGGCCCTGGCCAACGCCGCGCGCCACGCGGGAACGGCTCCGGTCGAGGTCCGGGTGGTGGTCGGCGACGCCGGCGTCGAGGCCCGCATCACCAACGGGCGCCCGGACGCCGGCCCCGACACCACCGACCGTGCCACCGCCGACCCCGCGGCCAGCGGCCACGGGGGCTTCGGCCTGGTGGGGCTGCGCGAGCGCGTGGCCTCGCTCGGCGGGGAGCTGACCGGCGGCCCGGACGGCGGCGCCTGGGTGGTCCGCTGCTCCCTGCCCCGGCACGGCGCCGCGCGGGTCGCCGACCGGCCGGCGCCGTCCCCGCTGGGTGGCCGCGGGTGAGCGCCGGCGTCCGGATCCTGCTGGCCGACGACCAGGCGATGGTCCGCGCCGGGCTGGCGATGGTGCTCGGCTCGGAGGACGGCTTCACCGTCGTCGCACAGTGCGAGGACGGCGCGGGGGTGCTGCCCGCCGTGCGGGTCCACCGGCCCGACCTGGTGCTGCTGGACGTGCGGATGCCGCGCGTGGACGGCCCGGAGGCCACCCGCCGCCTGCGCGCCGAGCCGGGCGCGCCACCGGTGCTCGCGCTGACGACCTTCGACGACGACGAGGTCCTGTGGGCGGCCCTCGACGCCGGCGCCGCGGGCTTCGTGCTCAAGGACAGCCCCGCCGAGGCGCTCGTCGACGCCGTCCGCGCGGTCGCCGGCGGCGGCGCCTGGCTGGACCCCCGGGTGCTGCCCCGCGTGCTGGAGCGGGCCCGCGGCCGCCCGGCCGCCGGTGCGGGCAGGGCGCTCCTCGACCGGCTCACCCCCCGGGAGGCGGACGTGCTGCGCCTGGTCTGCAGGGGCGCCAGCAACGCGGAGATCGCCGTCGCCCTGCGGATGGGGGAGCGGACGGTGAAGTCCCACGTCTCCGCCGTCCTCGCCAAGCTGGGCGCCCGGGACCGGGCGGCGGCCATCGTGGCGGCCCACGACGCCGGGCTGGGCGGCTGAGGGCCGGAGCGCGCCGGGTTGACGGTGCCCGGGCCGGGTACCGGCCGGTCAGCCCAACGAGGAGGTCGCCATGACCGAGGTGCCGGGTACCGACCGCGACCAGGCGCGGGAGAACGTCCTGCAGGAGACGCCCCTCGTGCCGGAGGACGTCGAGGAGGACACGTCCACGGACGGCGACGAGGGCCAGACCGGCGACGACGCCAAGCCGGCCCCGGGCAGCACCGAACTGGGCACCTGACCTCCCGCCCGGTCGGCGTGCGCTCCCGGGCGACGCTCGACGGGCGGCTGCCGTGGCGCACGAGCACAGTGGTGGTCTGCGTCACGTCGAACGAGGGGAGCGCTCGATGACCGAGAGCACCGGGACCGGGGGAGCGAGCGCCGACGAGGTGACCGCCACCCCGAGCGGCAAGGCCGCGGCGGGTGAGGGCGAGGACCTGCACGGCACCGCCCGCGAGGTCTACGAGGACAACCAGGAGGGTGGCGCCGACGGGGCGGCCAAGACGCCGGGCGCCTGAGCCGGTCGAGGTCCCGTCGCCGGAGGACGGCGGAGCGGACCGGGTGCGCCGGGCACGGCGGACGGTGGTCGCGCGCGGGCAGTAGGTCTCTTGACCGCCTGCGGCTGTGGCGGCGACGGTGGTTGCTGTCCGTCTCGGCCTCGGCCGCAGGAGGTCACCATGACCTGCGCCGCGCACATCCGCCTCCTCCTCGGCACCCTCCTGACAGCGGTGCTCGTCGCCTGCGGCGGCGGGACGACGACCGCGTCCGAGGACGAGTCCCAGGCCCAGCCGTTGCCTACTCGAGGGAGCGACACGGCACCCCCAGGGCCGGGAAACCAGTCTGTGCCGCCGTCCGCGTCGGACCCCGACTCCGCACCGGCACCGGGACCGGCACCAGCTCCGGCTCCCGATCCGGGGACCGACCCCGATCCGGGCACCGAGCCCGCCCCGGGCACCGATCCCGACCCGGGCACCGATCCCGACCCGGGTGCTGAGCCCGACCCGGGGACCGACCCCGATCCGGGGACCGACCCCGACCCGGGCACCGATCCCGACCCGGGTGCTGAGCCCGACCCGGGGACCGAGCCCGCCCCGGGCACCGATCCCGACCCGGCTCCCGAGCCCGCCCCGGGCACCGATCCTGTTCCGGGTGCTCAGCCCGACTCGCCCCCGGCTCCCGCTCCGGCCCCCGCCCCCGCCCC
>NZ_JBFNXQ010000163.1:0-6978 GCF_041018925.1 Geodermatophilus maliterrae | reverse complement strand
CGGGCCGGCTCGGCCTGCGGCTGCCCGCGCCGGACGCCGCCGGGTCCGGTGCGACGGCGCCGCCGATCTCGGGTTGAGCCGGCCGCCGTCGGTGCCGATGTCCTCCACCGATGCGGGAGGTGGGCGTGGGACGGACGGGACGCGAGGCGGCACGGCGTCGCCGGGGCACGCGCGCGCGCCGCGGAGCGTCGGCCGGCGGGGTCGCCGGGCGGGTGCTGGTGGTCACGGCGGTCGGCCTGGTGGCGCTGTCGGCGCCGGCCACGGAGATCGCCGCGCAGGTGAGCGCCTCCTGGGCGCCGTTCCGCAACGCCGGCACCGCCGACGGGCCCGAGCCGGCGCCCGTGGTCGAGCACCCGGAGGTCTGGACCGGCGTGCCCGACCCGGTGGTGGACACCCCGGTGCTCGCCGTCCCGGCGCCGCGCCGGCTGCAGGTGGAGCTGCCCACCCCGCTGGTGCCGCACGGCGAGCCGCTGGAGACCACGCCGCCGCCGGCCGTGTGCGGCGGCTACGGCAACCCGCGGCAGATCCCGCCGGGCGTGACGCCCGGCGCGGGCTCGGCGACGGTGAGCTGGCAGGCCGACGGGCACGACGAGGTGCAGGGCTACCGGGTGACGGCGGTCAGCCAGCAGCTGGTGGCCGGCGAGCAGCCCCCGCCGCCGCGAGCCACCGCCGCCCAGCGCGCCGACTGCGGCGAGGTCACGGTCACGCTGGCCGGGCTGACGTCCGGCGCGCCCTACGTCTTCTGGCTCGAGGAGCTCGTGCTCGACGCCGGCACCGGCGTTCCCGAGTACGTGCAGGTGGGCTGGTCCTCCCCCGTCGTCATCGGGTGAGGGCCGCTGCCCCGTTCGGCCCCGTCCCGCTCGGCGAGATCGGCGATCTCGTGGCCGTCAGCGGTTGATCACCACGAGACCGCCGATCCCGGTGTCGTCGGAGCGCGGGAGGGGGCGTCAGGTGGCGTCGACGGGGCGCAGCGTCGTCCCCGCGGCGCGGTGCTGGGCCGCGGCGAGCAGGCCGATGACGGCGGCGGAGTTGCGGATCGCGCCGTCGAACACCCGCTGCACCGCGTCGGCCAGCGGCACCGTCTCGACGGTCATGTCCAGCTCCTCGTGCTCGACGGTGAACCCCACGGGCCGGTCGACGTCCGACAGCCCCTCGGCCAGGTAGACGAGCACCTGCTCGTCGCAGAAGCCCGGCGTGCTGTAGGTGGTGGTGAGCAGCGACCAGCGCTCCGCGGCCATGCGCACCTCCTCGGCCAGCTCCCGCTGGGCGGTGAGCAGCGGCGCCTCGCCCTCGGCGTCGCGCAGACCGGCGGGCAGCTCCCACAGGTAGCCGCCGACCGGGTGCCGGTACTGCCGCAGCAGGACGACGTCGCCGTCGTCGGTCAGGGCGACGACGGCGACCGCGCCCGGGTGGCGGACCACCTCGCGGATGCTGTCGCCGCCGCCGGGCATGGCCACGGTGTCCCGGACCAGGCTGATGATCCGCCCCTCGTAGACGGTCTCGGTGCCCAGCACCCGGTAGTCGCCGTCGGCGGCCGGCTCGCTCATCGTCGGATCCCGACCCTCCGGGTGACGGGCGCACGACGCCCCATCAGATCCCCACCTTCTCCGCCTCGGACTCGTCCACCGGCACGGGCAGCCGCGCGGACTCCTGCCGCTCGATCGCGGCCTGCACGAACGCGGCGAACAGCGGGTGCGGCCGGGTCGGGCGGCTCTTGAGCTCCGGGTGGGCCTGGGTGCCCACGAAGAACGGGTGCACCTCGCGCGGCAGCTCGGCGAACTCGACCAGCAGCCCGTCGGGCGAGGTGCCGCTGAACACCAGGCCGGCCTCGCCGAGCCGGTCGCGGTAGGCGTTGGCCACCTCGTAGCGGTGCCGGTGCCGCTCGGTGATGTCCGTCGAGCCGTAGGCGGCCGCGACGACCGAGCCGCGCTGCAGCGCCGCCGGGTAGCTGCCCAGCCGCATGGTGCCGCCCATGCCGCGCTCGCCGGCGATGACGTCGACCTGGGTGGCCATCGTGGCGATCACGGGGTCGGTGGTGTCGGGGTCGAACTCGGCGGAGTTGGCCCCGGCGAGCCCCGTCACGTTGCGGGCGTACTCGATGACCATGCACTGCAGGCCCAGGCACAGCCCGAGCGTGGGGATGCCGTTGGTGCGGGCGTAGCGGATGGCGCCGAGCTTGCCCTCGATGCCGCGGACGCCGAACCCGCCGGGCACGCAGACGCCGTCGACGTCGCCGAGCGCGTGCGCCGCGCCCTCGGGGGTCCGGCAGTCGTCCGACGGCACCCAGCGGATCTGCACCCGGCTGCGGTGGGCGAACCCGCCGGCGCGCAGGGCCTCGCTGACCGAGAGGTAGGCGTCGGGCAGGTCGACGTACTTGCCGACCAGCGCGATCGTCACCGTCTGCTTCGGGCTGTGCACCCGGTCGAGCAGGTCCCCCCACACGGTCCAGTCCACGTCGCGGAAGGGCAGGCCCAGCCGGCGGACGACGTAGGCGTCGAGGCCCTCCCGGTGCAGCACCTTGGGGATGTCGTAGATCGACGGCGCGTCCGGGCAGGCGATGACGCCCTCGGTGTCGACGTCGCACATCAGGCTGATCTTGCGCTTGAGCGAGGTGCCGATCTCGCGGTCGGCGCGGCAGACCAGCGCGTCGGGCTGGATGCCGATGTTGCGCAGCGCGGCCACCGAGTGCTGGGTCGGCTTGGTCTTCAGCTCGCCCGAGGGGGCGATGTAGGGCACCAGCGAGATGTGCAGGAAGAAGACGTTGTCGCGGCCGATCTCGTGGCGGACCTGCCGGGCGGCCTCGAGGAAGGGCAGCGACTCGATGTCGCCGACCGTGCCGCCGATCTCGGTGATGACCACGTCGACGGACTCGTCGTCGTCGGTGCCGGCCTCGGCGGCGGCCAGGATGCGGGCCTTGATCTCGTTGGTGATGTGCGGGATGACCTGCACGGTGTCGCCCAGGTACTCCCCGCGCCGCTCCTTGGCGATCACGTCGGAGTAGACCTGCCCGGTGGTGACGTTCGAGCGGCCGGTCAGGTCTGTGTCGAGGAAGCGCTCGTAGTGACCGATGTCGAGGTCGGTCTCGGCGCCGTCCTCGGTCACGAAGACCTCGCCGTGCTGGAACGGGTTCATCGTCCCGGGGTCGACGTTGAGGTACGGGTCCAGCTTCTGCATGGTCACCCGCAGGCCGCGGCTGGACAGCAGCGCGCCGAGCGAGCTGGCCGTCAGGCCCTTGCCGAGGGAGGAGACGACCCCACCGGTGACGAAGACGAACTTCGTCGGCTGGGAGTTGTGGAGGAGGCGACTCGAGGCGGACTGATCACGTGTTCCAGGTCGACCCACGGGAGACGACCGTAACACGGTCCCCGCCCTCCCCCGCCCCGCTGCCGGGGACGTCTGCGTCACTCCCCGCGGCCCGCGGCGCGCGGGCGGCCATCGCCACCAGCAGCGGCACCAGCACGGCCGCGGCGGTGGCCGGCAGCGCCACGCCGGAGTCGTTGACCGCGGCGCCCAGCGCCAGGCTCAGGGCGGTGGCCAGCAGCCCGGCGCGCAGCACCGCGGTGTCGGCCGGGCGCAACCCCGAGCCGCCGAGGCGCAGCAGCCCGGGCCCGGTGCCGCGCGGGCCCTTCCGACGTGGGCCAGGGCGGCGGACCAGCCAGACGGCGGCGACCAGCGCCACCGGCAGCACCCACGACAGCGCGCTGCCCAGGAGGATGTCGACGTTGGCCTGCGCCTTGCGGCTGACCACCGTCCACGCCTCCCCGGTGAGCGCCTGCTCGACGAACCGGCCGAGGTGGGTGCGCTCGTCGGCCGGCCGCAGCCAGTCGAGGACGGCCAGCGTGCCCACCGCGAGCACGCCGGCGGCGAGCACCGCGCCCAGCCGCACCGGCGTCACCCGCACGCCGGTGAGCAGCATCGCCAGCAGCAGGAAACCGGGCAGCAGGGCGAGCACGCCGCCGAAGTCGCGGCCCAGCCCCGGCGCGCCGACCAGGACGACGGTGACCAGTCCGGCGGCGAGGACGACGGCCCCGGTGACGCGGCGCCGCCGCCGTCCGCCGTCGTCCCGCCCCCTGCCCGCGCGCCGTCCCGCGGCCGTGGCGAGCGCGGCGGTGACCAGCAGCGCGCTGCCCGCGAGCAGGCCGGAGGAGAGGTTGCCGAAGCCGGTGAACCGCCCGGCGACGATCGGGTCGTAGCCGAGCAGGCCGTCGAGCTCCAGCGACGAGCCGGTGAGCACGTCCCCGACCAGCGTCGCCGTCGTGACCGCGAGGACGGCGAGCAGCGGCCCCGGCCGGCGGCGCCGCCACGGCCCCAGGACGGCGGGGGCGACCACGGCGGCGTCGGCCAGCAGCACCGCGCCGGCCAGGGCGAGGCGCGGTGACCCGGCGCGCTCCCACGGCACCAGCCCGGCCAGGTAGGTGGCCACGGGCAGCGCGGCGGCACCGAGGGCGGCCAGCTCCAGCAGCGGGCGCAGGCGGGCGCGCGGCCGGGCGTCGTGGCGGACGCCGAGCACCAGCAGGCCGAGGACGACGACAGCGGCGACGACGGCGACCAGGGCGGCGAAGAAGGTCCCGGCGCTGCGGTGGTGGGTGACCGCGGCGGTGTTGGCGTGCTCCAGGGCGGCGACCGCCTCGGCGGTGCCCGGGTGCTCGCCGGTGACGGTCAGCGGCTGCCCGTTGACCGACGCCGGCCGCTGGAGGTCGAGGGCGCGCAGCACGGTCGGGGCGACGTCGATGAGCTGGGTGTAGGGCGCCCGGCCGGTGCTGGCCGAGGTGAGCCAGCCGGGCCCGGTGAAGCCGGGGCCCGACGCCAGGCCCACGTGCAGCTGCGGGCGCCCGTCGTTGACCTCGGAGACGCCCTGGACCAGCAGCAGGGTGTCGCCGGGCAGCGCGGCCACGGCGGCGCGCAGCCGGGCCAGCGCCTCGTCGATCCCGGCCAGCGCGGCCTCGCGGGACTGCGGCTCGGTGCCGGTCTCGCTGCCCTCCCCCGGGACGCCGGCGTCGACCAGCCCGTCGAGCGACACCAGCGTGAGCGGGCAGGGCTCGAGCAGTGCGGCGACGGCGGCCGGGTCCTCCGGCAGCCCCTCCTGCCGGGTGAGCCCGACACCGGGCGCGGCGACGGCGACCACCGGCGCCCGGCCGACGACGGTGGCGCAGCCGACCGCCTCGCCCAGGACCGCGGGCTCGGCGCCGAAGCGGGCGGTGGCCTGGTCCTCGGCGACGGCACGCACCGCGGTGAGCGGATCGGCCAGCCCGACGTCGGCGAGCCGCTCCTGCAGGCCGCAGAACGACAGCTCCGGGCTGGCCGGCGGCCCGGCCGGGACCGGCCCCTGCGACGGCGTCGCGCCGGACTCGCCGGGCAGCGGGACGGTGGGCGGCGGGACCGGCGGCAGCGCCTCGTCCGGTGAGGGGAAGCGCGCGCGGTTGCCCGCACCGAGGGTGGCCCAGCCGTCGAGCAGGCAGGTGGTCGAGCGGGCGGCGCGCACCGACACCGCGCCCATCGGCGAGGTGTCGGCCAGCTCCCAGAGGGCGGGGGTGCGCTCGGGGTCCAGGTCGCTCCACAGCAGCCCGGGGACGCCGACGACGAGGACCCGGTCGGCGCGCCAGTCCCCCGCGGCGCCCTCGGCCGCCGGCGCGCCGGGCAGCCCGGTGGCCAGCACCGCCAGGACGGCCAGCAGGAGGACGAGCAGCCGGCGGGCCCGCCTCATCGCGCCCTCATCCCGCGCCGCCCTCCGGCGGCCCGAGCAGCTCCCGGTAGACGGCGACCAGCTGGCGCGCGGTGGCCGCCTCGTCCGGCCACCCGGCGGCCCGCTCCCGCCCGGCGGCGGCCAGCGCCGCCGCGCGGGAGGGGTCGGCGAGCAGCGCGCCGACCGCCTCCGCCAGCGCCGCGGCGTTCCCCGGCGGCACCAGCTCCGCGGCGTCGCCGAGCAGCTCGGGCAGGCCACCGGCGCGGCTGGCGACCAGCGGCGTGCCGGCCCGCAGCGCCTCCTGCGCGGTCAGCGAGCGCGCCTCCCACCGCGAGGGCAGGACGACGAGGTCGGCGGCGGCGAGCAGGTCGGCGACGTCGGTGCGGCGGCCGAGCAGCGCGACCGGCAGCCGCCCGGCGTCGACGCGGGCGGCCAGCTCGGCCTGCAGCGGCCCGTCACCGGCGACGGCGACCAGGGGTGGACGCGGTCCGGTGGCCCAGGTCGCCGCGGCGTCGAGGAGGACGTCGTAGCCCTTCTGCGGGTGCAGCCGGCCGACGGCGAGCACCAGCGGGCGCCCGTCGGTGAGGCCCAGCTCCGCGCGGACGTCGTCCCGGGGGCGCGTCGCGGGTGGCAGCGCCGGCGCGGCGACCGGGGCCACCCGCACGTCGCGGGCGCCGAGCCGGCGGGCGTTGTCGGCGAGGTCGCCGGAGGCGGCCAGGACGACGTCGGCGGCGCGCACGGTGGCCCGCTCGGCCTGCGCGAGCACCCGCCGCAGCGGACCGGAGCGGTCGGGCAGGGCGTTGTGCAGGGTGACGACGAGGGGGCGGCGCCCGCCCCGGAGGCGCACCGCGGCAGCGGCCACCAGCCCGGCGCGCAGGCCGTGGGCGTGCACCAGGTCGGCCCCGGCCAGCGCGCGGCGCAGCGCCACCCCGGCGCGGACGTCGGCGACCGGGTCGAGCCCGGCGGAGATCTCCACCGGGGAGAACGCCGCCGCCGACGAGAAGCCGAACAGGGCGTCGGTGGCGGCCGGCCCGCAGACGGTGACCGCCGCGCCCGCACCGGCCAGCGCGGGCAGCACCGAGCGCAGGTGGGTGCCGACGCCGCCGGTGCTGGTGGCCAGCACCTCGGCGACCCGGCGGCCGGCCAGGGGGGCCTGCTCAGCCACCGTCCACCTCCGTCCGGCCGGGCGTGCGCAGGGCGCGCACGGCCGCGGTCAGCGGCCGGCGCGCCGTCCCCATCATGACCGCCGCGGCCACGACGGTCACGGCCGCCGCGGCGAGCAGCCCGCTGCCCAC
>NZ_JBFNXQ010000162.1:0-7055 GCF_041018925.1 Geodermatophilus maliterrae | reverse complement strand
GCGGTCGTTCAGCGACCACCCGACGATCGTGCGGTCCATCCGCAGCAAGCTGCTCAGCCTGCACGGCGACACCGTGGTGCACACCGGCCACGGCGAGGACACCCGGATCTCCGCCGAGATCGGCTCCGTGCACTGAGGATCGGCCGACCGGAGGTGCCGGTGGGCCGGGGATCACGCCCGGTCCGCGTCGCCTCCGGTCGCGTCCTCGGCGCCGGGCCGGGCCTCCGGCGTCGTGGTGCGCTCGAGGCGCTGGCGGATGGCCGCGACGTTGAGCGCGAGGTCCTCGAGCGCCTCGACGGCGCGCGTGGCGAGTGCGAACGTGAGGTTCTCGCGTCGCTCCTCGGCGCTCGGCTCGCGGCGGCGCTCCCGCGTGGCGGAGCCCCGGTCGGTCGCCCCCGCCCAGGGGTCGTCGTCGACCCGCGACGGGTCGAACAGCCCGCGCAGCATCCGCTGGGCCATCTCGAGGAACTCGTTCGGGTCGGGTCGGTCGGCGGGCATGTGGGCTCCTCTCCACCTACCGACCGTCAACGCACCGGACCCCGGCCCGGGTTCCGGCCGGCCGGCGACGGGCGGCATCCCGCACGCGCGGGAGCCCTGGGTCACGACAGTCCGTGCGTGGCGAGCGCCACCCGGCAGGACCAGGGGCCGCCGGTAGGCTGAGGGGTGTGCCTCGCGGTGACGGACGGCTGACGCACGCCCTCGACCCCCATGCTCCCGGACCACAGGACGCCTGCGGCGTCTTCGGTGTCTGGGCGCCGGGGGAGGAGGTCGCGAAGCTGACCTACTTCGGCCTGTACGCCCTCCAGCACCGCGGGCAGGAGGCAGCGGGCATCGCGGTGTCGGACGGCGCGTCGGTCGTCGTCTACAAGGACCTCGGGCTGGTCAGCCAGGTCTTCGACGAGTCGACGCTGGGCAGCCTGCGCGGGCACCTGGCGGTGGGCCACACCCGCTACTCCACGACCGGCGCCTCCACGTGGGAGAACGCCCAGCCGACGTTCCGCACGACCGGCGCCGGCACCGGCCTGGCGCTGTGCCACAACGGCAACCTGGTGAACACCGCGGAGCTGGCCAGCAAGGCCGCCGACGCCGGCGTGCCGGGGGCGTTCGTCGCCACGAACGACTCCGACCTGGTCACCGCGCTGATCGCCGCCCGCCCGGACGTCTCGGTCGAGGCCGCAGCCATGGAGGTGCTGCCCCAGCTGCGCGGCGCCTTCAGCCTCACCTTCATGGACGAGGACACGCTCTACGCCGCCCGTGACCCCCAGGGCGTGCGCCCGCTGGTGCTCGGCCGGCTCGAGCGCGGCTGGGTGGTCGCCAGCGAGACGGCGGCGCTGGACATCGTCGGCGCCTCCGTCGTCCGCGAGGTCGAGCCCGGCGAGCTGCTGGCCATCGACGAGAACGGCCTGCGAAGCCAGCACTTCGCGCCCGCCGAGCCCAAGGGCTGCGTCTTCGAGTACGTCTACCTCGCCCGGCCCGACACCACGATCTCCGGCCGGGGCGTGCACGCCGCCCGCGTCGAGATCGGCCGGCGGCTGGCCAAGGAGCACCCGGTCCAGGCCGACCTGGTCATCCCGGTCCCCGAGTCCGGGACGCCGGCCGCGGTCGGCTACGCCGAGGCCTCCGGGATCCCCTACGGACTGGGCCTGGTCAAGAACTCCTACGTCGGCCGGACCTTCATCCAGCCCAGCCAGACCATCCGGCAGCTGGGCATCCGGCTCAAGCTCAACCCGCTGCGCGACGTGATCCGCGGCAAGCGGCTGGTCGTCGTCGACGACTCGATCGTCCGCGGCAACACCCAGCGGGCGCTGATCCGCATGCTGCGCGAGGCCGGCGCCGTCGAGGTGCACGTGCGCATCGCCTCGCCGCCGGTGAAGTGGCCCTGCTTCTACGGCATCGACTTCGCCAGCCGCGCCGAGCTGATCGCCAACGGCCTCGACGTCGACGGCGTGCGCGCCTCGATCAACGCCGACTCACTGGGTTACGTCTCCGAGCAGGGCCTCATCGCCGCCACCGAGCAGCCGGCCAGCCGGCTGTGCACCGCCTGCTTCACCGGCGAGTACCCGATCCCGCTGGGGGAGACCGGCGTGCTCGGCAAGCACGTGCTCGAGGGCGGTCTCCCCAACGGCGTGGCCCGTACGCCGATGCCCAGGATCTCCGACGCCCGCGGCAGCGAGCGCGCGGTCAGCGGCTGGACCGGCCAGCAGGCCGGCAGCCCCGCGGTGCCCGGCGGCGCCGACGACGCCCTGCGCCGTCCGTGAGCCGGTCGCCCGTGGGCCCGTCGACCGCGGGCGGCTTCACCTACGCGGGGTCCGGCGTCGACATCGACGCCGGTGAGCGCGCCGTCACCCTCATGCGGACGGCGGTCGAGCGGACCCGCCGACCCGAGGTGGTCGGCGGCCTGGGCGGGTTCGCCGGGCTGTTCGCGCTCGACACCGCGCGGTACCGGCGGCCGCTGCTGGCCTCCTCGACCGACGGCGTCGGCACCAAGATCGCCCTCGCCCGGGCGCTGGACCGGCACGACACCGTGGGCATCGACCTCGTCGCCATGGTCGTCGACGACCTGGTGGCCTGCGGCGCCGAGCCGCTGTTCCTGCAGGACTACGTGGCCGTCGGCCGCGTCGTCCCCGAGCGGGTGGCCGCGATCGTCACCGGCATCGCCGCCGGGTGCGAGCGGGCCGGGGCGTCCCTCGTCGGCGGCGAGACCGCCGAGCACGGCGACCTCATGGACGCCGACGAGTACGACCTCGCCGCCACCGCGGTCGGCGTCGTGGAGGCCGACGCGGTGCTCGGTCCGGAGCGGGTCGCTGACGGCGACGTCGTCGTGGCCATGGCCTCCAGCGGCTTCCACTCCAACGGCTACTCGCTGGTGCGTCGCGTGGTCGCCGCGGCCGGCCTCGACCTCACCGCCACGCCCGCCGGGCTGGACCGCCCGCTCGGGGAGGTGCTGCTCGAGCCGACCCGCATCTACGCCCTCGACTGCCTCGCGCTGGTCGCGGAACTCGGCGTGGAGGGTGTGCACGCCTACGCGCACATCACCGGCGGGGGGCTGGCCGGCAACACCGCCCGCGTCGTCCCCGACGGGCTCGGGGCCGTCCTCGACCGCGGCACCTGGGCGCTGCCGGCCGCCGTGGGGCTGCTCGAGGAGCACGGCGTGCCGCGCGAGGAGTCCGAGCGGGCGTTCAACTGCGGGGTCGGCATGGTCGCCGTCGTCGCCGCGGACGCCGCCGACCGGGCGGTGCGGCTGCTCACCAACCGCGGGGTGCCGTCCTGGCCGGCCGGTCGGGTCACCGGCGGGGAGACCGGCGCGCGCCTGGTCGGCACCTACGGCTGAGGCCCCGGCGCCGACCACCGGACACGGTTCGCGCCGCCGTCCCGGGTGGGACGGCGGTGCGACGTGCTCAGGAGGACGGGGCCGGCCAGACGCCGATGATCAGCGGCTGGCCGCCCAGTCGTCGTCGGCGTCGTCGTCCGCCCATCGATCGGCGTACTCGTCGCCGTCCTCGTCGTCGTCCTTGGCCGCCGGAGCGGTGTAGGGAGACGGAGTGGACCCCGCCAGCTCGCGCTGGAGCGCGGAGAGGTCGGTGTTCGGTGAGCTGTACTTGAGCTCACGGGCCACGCGTGTCTGCTTGGCCTTCGCTCGGCCGCGCCCCATCGGCTCGACCCCCTCATAACGGAGAACGGGAGCCCAGCTCACGGGCTGGACGGCCCGCGTGGCGACCCCGACTGAAGTGACTGTGTCTGGACCGAGCTTACGACACCGATGGAACGGGGGCACGGGTCCTCCCCCCGCCGTCCCCCGACCGTGGCCGTGGTCACGTGCCGGAGCCCCCTCGCCGGGGCTCGCGCCGGCCTCAGCGGGGCAGGCGGATCGTCCCCAGCCCCCCGCGTCGCTGCCGAGTGATCTCCCGGACCTCAGCTGTCACACGCGGTCGTCGTCTCCACCCGACCTCATCCGGTCCGCCTCCGCGTCGGCGCGGCCCACGGGGACGCCGTCGTCGGTGCTCCGGCCGGGATCGACGTCCAGGAGGAACCCCTCCCCGACGTCGCTGGGCCGCTCGTCGTCGCTGGCTCCGCTGCGCCGGGCGTCAGCCTCGGCGTCGGCAGCGCCGACCGGCACGCCGTCGTCGGTCGAGCTGCTGGTCGTGTCGTCGTCGGGAGGCACGCTCCCGGCGCCGGGGTGGGTCGTCATGGTGTCCTCCGGAGTCGCCGTCGTCCCGTGACCCCGGCCATACCCGCAGGCGCGGTGGGGCGCAACGCGGACGCCCCGTGGGATCCATCCGGAGCCGACTCCGGGAGGCCGTCCGCCTCGAGATCCGCAGCACGGATGGCAGGAGCGGTGTGGGCGTCCACGCGACGGCTGTGTCAGGCCGCCTGCTCACCCGCCACGCGGCAGGCGGATGGTGGCCAGCCGTCCCACCGAGGCGATGCGCTGCTCGGCCAGCCGGTCGGCGGCCACCGCGGGGGAGACGTCCTCGGCCGCGGCGGTCTCGAACACCCGCAGCGCGGTGTCGAAGATGCGCGCGGCCCCGGCCTCCGCGCGCGGGAAGGAGAAGCCGTGCCGCTCGTCCTCCACCTGGATCACGCCGCCGGCGTTCACCAGGTAGTCGGGGGCGTAGAGGATCCCGCGCCGGGTCAGCTGGTCGGGGATGCCGTCGTGGGCGAGCTGGTTGTTGGCCCCGCCGCAGACGACCTCGGCCTGCAGGACCGCGACGGTGTCGTCGTCGAGGGCGCCGCCGAGCGCGCAGGGCGCGTAGACGTCGGCCGGGGTGCGCACCAGCGCGGCGGTGTCGTCGACGGCGTCGACGCCGGGGTGCCGGGCGAGCACCCGCTCGACGGCGGCGGTGTCGACGTCGGTGACCACGACGTCGGCGCCGTCGGAGACCAGCCGGTCGACCAGCCAGGAGCCGACCTTGCCGACCCCGGCGACGGCCACCGTCCGCCCGGCCAGCGTGGGCGTGCCCCAGCGGTGCTGTGCGGCGGCCCGCATGCCCTGGAAGACGCCGAACGCGGTGAGCACCGAGGAGTCCCCGCACCCGCCGTGGACCTCGGAGCGGCCGTGGGCGAAGCGGGTCTCGCGGGCGACGACGTCGAGGTCGGCGTTGTACGTGCCGACGTCGCAGGCGGTCAGGTACCGGCCGCCCAGCGCCTCGACGAACCGGCCGTAGGCCCGCAGCAGCGCCTCGGTCTTGTCGGTGCGCGGGTCCCCGATGACGACGGCCTTGCCGCCCCCGAGGTCGAGCCCGGCGAGGCTGTTCTTGTAGGTCATGGCCCGGGCCAGCCGGAGGGCGTCGGCGACCGCCTCGTCCTCGCTGGCGTAGGGGTGGAAGCGGGTGCCCCCGAGCGCCGGTCCCAGCGCCGTCGAGTGGACGGCGATGACCGCCCGCAGCCCCGACGCGGGGTCGGAGCAGAAGACGACCTGTTCAGCACCGGATCCGAAGACGTCCACGGCTCCCGAGCCTAGATGCGGCTCCGGCGGGCCCCGCCGGAGCCGGGAACTGATCCGTCCCGAGGCCTCAAGGTCCCCCCTCCGGGCGACGACAACAGGAGGGACGGATGTGGAGGACGGCGTCCCGTGGTCACGCGAGTGACACCCGTGCCGCGTGGTGGGGCACGGGGAGGGCGCCACCGGTGCGACGCTGCACCGGCCCCGCGCCACCCTCTTCCCCAGGGAGCGATCGATGTTGCAGTGCCGTCCCGGCCGGCGCCCGTCCGGCCCTGCCGTGGGAGCCCGTGGGCGCCGGGGCGTGCGGAGCACCCTCGTCGGCCTGCTCACCGGCGCGGTCCTGCTGGGCGCCGCGGGACCCGCGCTCGCCGTCCCCGCGCCGCCGCCCAACCCCACCGACGGGCAGATCGCCGACGCCGCGGCCGCGCAGGAGGCCGCCGCCGCGGAGGTCGGCCGGCTGGCCGCCGAGGTCGCCGCCGCCGAGACCGAGCTCGAGCGCCTGGCCGTGCAGGCCGAGGCCGCCGGCACCGCCTACCTGGCCGCCGAGGAGGCCCTCGGGCTGGCGCAGGCGGCTGCCGACCAGGCCGCCGCGGACCTCGAGGCGGCCACCGCCGCCGTCGACGCCGCCCTCGGCCGCATCGCCGGCTTCGCCCGCGACAGCTACGTCAACGGCACCACCCTCACCACCGCCGCCGCGCTGCTGGACTCCGCCGGACCCGGCGAGCTGGTGCAGCGCGCGGCCATGCTCGAGTACGTCGGCGACGTCCAGGTCGACGTGCTCGACGAGCTGGAGGTCGCCCGCGTGCAGCAGGCCAACGCCGAGTCGGCCGCCCGGGTCACCCGCGACGAGAGGGCCGCCGCCGAGGACGCCGCGGCCGCCGCCAAGGACGCCGCCGACGCACAGGTCGCCCAGCAGCAGGGCGCAGTCGAGGCGGCCACCGCCCGCAAGGCCGACCTCGACGGGCAGCTGCAGGCCGCCCAGATCCAGCTGCTGGAGCTGCAGGGCGCCCGTGACGCCTACCAGGAGTGGCAGCGGCAGAAGGCCGCCGAGGAGGCCGCCGCAGCCGCGGCTGCGGCACGCGCCGCCGAGGAAGCCGCGGCGGCCGCGGCCGCCGCCCGGGCCGCCGCCACCGCGGCCGCGTCGTCCGGGTCGTCGTCGGGCTCGTCGTCCGGCTCGTCCGCCGGCGCCGCGGCGGTCAGCGGCGCCAACTACGTCAAGCCCACCTCCGGCCGGACCTCGAGCTGCTACGGCTTCCGCTGGGGCGCCCTGCACGGCGGCGTCGACATCGCCGCCCCGATCGGGACGCCGATCTACGCGGCCACCTCCGGCACCGTCGTCCGCACCGGGCCGGCCAGCGGCTTCGGCCTGGCCGTCTACATCCGCGGCACCGACGGCGCGGTCACCGTCTACGGCCACGTCAACGCCGAGTACGTGCGCACCGGCGAGCGGGTGGTCGCCGGCGAGGTCATCGCCGAGGTCGGCAACCGCGGCCAGTCCACCGGCCCGCACCTGCACTTCGAGGTGCACCCGTCCGGCGCGATGCACGGCGGCCAGGTGGACCCGGTGCCGTGGCTGCGTGCCCGCGGCGTCAGCATCAGCGGCTGTTGAGGG
>NZ_JBFNXQ010000161.1:0-7308 GCF_041018925.1 Geodermatophilus maliterrae | reverse complement strand
CTCCGGGAGGCACCGCCGGACGACGCCGTCGCGGCCGGCACCAGCGCGGTGCAGGTGGCGCTCGGCGGCCGCGACCGGGTGCCCGACCGCGACCTGCGCGAGGCCGTCTTCGTGGAACCCCGGCCGCAGCGGCTGCCGCGGGACCACGGCCTGCACAGCCGCATGACGGAGCTGGCCCGGCTCCGCCAGAGCGAGTACGCGCGGGCTTTCCGGGCCCCGCTGTACGACCCCGAGGAGCGCAACCGCTAGGCGCTGCGCCCGCCGGGGCCGTCCGGACGGCGGGACTGCGCCCCGGACGGCGGCGACCCGCCCGCGTCGGCCGGCCCGGCGGTCCCGTCGACCACCTCGAAGCGCCGCCACAGGCCGGTCAGCTGCAGGGGCCGGGCGACGGCGGGCGACGGCTCGACGAGCGCGACGGTGACCGCCCGCGGCTGGGTCATCCGCTGCAGCTGGACGAGCACCGCCATCCCGGCCGAGTTCATGAACGGCACCCCGCTCAGCTGGATCTCCAGCCGGCGCAGCGTGGGCACCGAGAGCAGCTGGTCGGTGACCACCCGGACCAGCGGCCGCCGGGCGGCCTCGGTCAGCTCGCCGTCGACGGTGACCACGCTGACGTCGCCGTCGAGCGTCGCGGTGACGCGGGGCCCGTCGCCGGAGAGGTGGGCGTCGTCCCCGGCCGCTCCGCCGGGCGGTACCTGCTCGTCCATGCCCGGGGACTGCCCGCCTGCGCGGCGGTCCATGCCTGCGCGGCAACAAAGTGCTCCGCTGGATGTTTACACGGATGCTCGATGGAGGTAATCTCTAGTCGCCGCTAGAGGTTGACCCCTCGGGCAGTGAACAGACACCGGATCTCCCAGGAGGTTCATGATGCTGACCGCCTACGACCCGTTCGCCGCCACGTCCGCCGCGTTCCGCGCGCTGGACCAGCTCGCCGGTCGCCCCGGCACCGCCCGCGCCCTGTCGGGCATGCCGATGGACGCCTACCGGGTCGGCGACAAGTTCGTCGCGCACTTCGACCTGCCGGGCGTCGACCCCGGATCGATCGACCTGTCGGTGGAGGGCACGACCCTGACCGTCAGCGCCGAGCGCTCGGTGCCGCAGCTGGAGAACGCGGAGTGGGCCGTCGCCGAGCGCCCCTACGGGGCCTACACCCGGCAGCTGGTCCTGGGCCGCAGCCTCGACACCGACCGGCTCGAGGCCAGCTACCACGACGGCGTGCTCACCGTGAGCATCCCGGTGGCGGAGAAGGCCCGCGCCCGCAAGATCACCGTGACCCGCGCCGACGTGCCGTCCGCGGTGGAGGGCCGGACCATCGAGCACGAGTCCGGCTCCGGCGAGCAGCGGGCCGTCGAGAAGTGACGGCGGCGAGCTGATCGGCGACCGATCGGCGACCCTGACGCGGGGCCGGGCCAGGTGTGGCCCGGCCCCGCGCCGTTCCTGCACCCACGACGGGCACCGGGCGACCGGTCGAAGGAGGAGGACCCGTGGCCACCGACGGCACCGGCCGGCGGCCGGGCACCGGCACCGATCCCGCCTCCGAACCTGCCTCCGACGCCGTCCGCCGGCTCGACGACCCGGACTTCCCGGCGCTGACCATGAGCCAGGCCGCCGCGCTCCTCGGCGTCCAGGCGGCCTTCCTGCGCAGCCTCGACGGCTCCGGCGTCCTCCAGCCGCACCGTTCCCCCGGCGGCCACCGCCGCTACTCCCGCCACCAGCTGCTGCTCGCCGCGCGCCTGCGCGGCCTGCTCGACGAGGGCCACACGCTCGCCTCGGCCGAGGTCATCCTCGGGCTCCAGGACGAGCTCGCCGACGCCCGCGCCACCAGCGAGCGGCTGCGCGACACCGTCGACCGGCTGCGCGCCGACCGGGACGACGGCGACACCGCCGCCGGATAACCCCCACCCCGTATGGGTGTACGCTCGTCCCGTGACCGCCCAGGAGAGCCCCGCCGGCCACGTCCACGGCTACATCCACCGCAAGGACGACCACCTCAAGCGGCTGCGCCGCATCGAGGGACAGGCCCGCGGGCTGCAGCGCATGGTCGAGGACGAGAAGTACTGCATCGACGTCCTCACCCAGGTCTCGGCGATGACCTCGGCCCTGCAGTCGTTCGCGCTCGGCCTGCTCGAGGAGCACCTGTCGCACTGCGTCGCCGAGGCCGTCGCCACCGGCGGCCCGGAGGCCGACGCGAAGGTCCGCGAGGCCTCCGCCGCGATCGCCCGGCTCGTCCGGTCCTGACTCCCCCACCCCGTCCCGGAGGTCCCCCGTGAGCACCGCCAGCTACACCGTCGTCGGCATGACCTGCGGCCACTGCGTCACCGCGGTGACCGAGGAGGTCAGCGGCCTGCCCGGCGTCACCGACGTCTCCGTCGACCTCGACAGCGGCGGCCTGACCGTCACCAGCGACACCCCGGTCGGCGACGACGACGTCCGCGCCGCCGTCGAGGAGGCCGGCTACGAGGTCGCCGGCCGCTGAGCCGGCTCCCACCGCAGGAGGAGGACACCCGTGCGCACCGCCGCCCGGCTCGGCGCCACCGTCGTGGGCCTGGCCGCTGTCTTCGGCGCCGCGACCGGCGTCGGCGCGCTCGTCGGGCCGGTCGGCTCCGCGGCTGCCGAGGCTCCCGCGGGTGCCGGCCACGCCGCCGACGAGGGGCACCCCGACCCGTCCGCGGCGGCCGACCCGACGGCTCGCGCGGACGCCGCCCTGCCCGGCGGCCTCCAGGTCTCCGACCGCGGGTACACCCTCGACTTGGTCGCCGACGAGCTGCCGGCCGGGACGTCCCCGCTGGCCTTCCGCATCCTCGGACCCGACGGGGCGCCGGTCACCGACTACGAGGTCGACCACGACGAGGACCTGCACCTGGTCGCCGTCCGCCGTGACCTCACCGGCTACCAGCACGTCCACCCCGAGCTGGGCGCCGACGGGACCTGGTCGACGCCGCTGGAGCTGACCCCCCGCAGCTGGCGGGTGTTCACCGACACCACGCCGGCCGCGCTGGGCGAGGACCTGACCCTCGGCGCCGACCTGGCCGTCGCCGGCGACCACCGCCCGCAGCCGCTGCCCGCGCCGTCACCGACGGCGGAGGTGGACGGCTACACCGTCGTCCTCACCGGCGGGCTCGTCCCGGGACGCGAGTCGGGGCTGACCCTCGGCGTCAGCCGGGACGGCGTCCCGGTGACCGACCTGCAGCCCCACCTCGGCGCCTACGGGCACCTGGTCGCCCTCCGGGCCGGTGACCTCGGCTACCTGCACGTGCACCCGGTGGGCGACCCGGCCGACCCCGCCACCGCGCCGGGCCCGCACGTCGAGTTCGCCGCCACCGCCCCCTCGGCCGGCGACTACCGGCTGTTCCTGGACTTCCGGCACGGCGACGTGGTCCGGACCGCCGAGTTCACCGTCCACGCCGGCAGCGGCCCGGCAGCCGACGTCCCCGCCGCTGCCGGGCCGGACGCCGCCGGGCACGGCCACGGCGACGACTGAGGAGGACCCGTTGGACGCCCGCACCCCCACCGCCGAGATCGAGCTCGCCATCGGCGGCATGACCTGCGCGTCCTGCGCGGCCCGGGTCGAGAAGAAGCTCAACAAGATCGACGGCGTCACTGCCACGGTCAACTACGCCACCGAGAAGGCGAAGGTCAGCTACGCCGGCGGGGTCACCCCCGAGGACCTCGTCGCCACCGTCGAGCGGACCGGCTACACCGCCCGGCTGCCCGAGCCCCCCGCACCGGAGGACGACGCGACGCCGGCCGGTGGGATGGACGGGGTCCTCCACCTCCGCCACCGCCTGCTGGTCTCCGCCGGTCTCACCGTGCCGGTGGTGCTGCTGGCGATGGTCCCGGCCCTGCAGTTCACCTACTGGCAGTGGCTGTCGCTCACCCTGGCCGCGCCGGTCGTGGTGTGGGGCGGCTGGCCGTTCCACCGTGCCGCCTGGACCAACCTGCGCCACGGCGCGGCCACCATGGACACCCTGGTCTCCCTGGGCACCCTCGCGGCGTTCCTCTGGTCCCTGTACGCCCTGTTCCTCGGCACCGCCGGCGAGCCGGGCATGGTGCACCCGTTCTCCCTCGACCTGACCCGCACCGACGGCAGCGGGGACGTCTACCTCGAGGCCGCCGCCGGCGTGACGACGTTCCTCCTGGCCGGCCGGTTCGCCGAGGCCCGCTCCAAGCGCCGGGCCGGCGTCGCGCTGCGGGCACTGCTGGAGATGGGCGCCAAGGACGTGACCGTCCTCCGCGGCGGCACCGAGCAGCGCATCCCGGTCGGCCGGCTGTCCGTCGGTGACCTGTTCGTCGTCCGGCCCGGCGAGAAGATCGCCACCGACGGCGAGGTCACCGAGGGGGCCTCGGCGGTGGACACCTCGCTGCTGACCGGGGAGCCGGTGCCGGTGGAGGTCGGTCCCGGCGACACCGTGGTCGGCGCGACGGTCAACGCCGGTGGCCGGCTGGTCGTCCGGGCCACCCGGATCGGCGCCGAGACGCAACTGGCCCAGATGGCCCGGCTCGTCGAGGAGGCACAGCACGGCAAGGCGGAGGTGCAGCGGCTGGCCGACCGCGTCTCCGGGGTCTTCGTGCCGGTGGTCCTGGCACTGGCCGTGGCCACCCTCGGCTTCTGGATCGGCGCCGGTGCCGGCCTCGCCGCCGCCTTCCCGGCCGCGGTCGCCGTGCTGATCATCGCCTGCCCGTGCGCGCTGGGTCTGGCCACCCCGACGGCGCTGATGGTCGGCACCGGGCGCGGCGCCCAGCTGGGCATCCTCATCCGCGGCCCGGAGGTGCTGGAGTCCACCCGCGCGGTGGACACCGTGGTGCTCGACAAGACCGGCACCGTCACCACCGGCCGGATGACCCTGCTCGACGTCGTCCCGGCGCCGGGTGAGGACGCCGACCGCGTGCTCCGCCTGGCCGGCGCGGTCGAGCACGCCTCCGAGCACCCGATCGCGCAGGCGATCGCCCGCGGTGCGGCCGAGCGGACCGGGCAGCTGCCGCCGGTCGAGGGCTTCACCAGCATCGCGGGGTTGGGCGTGCACGGGGTGGTCGAGGGTGCCGCGGTCGTGGCCGGCCGCCGCCGGCTGATGGCCGAGTGGTCCGTGCGGCTCCCCCCGGAGCTCGAGCGGGCCGTCGCCGACGCCGAGGCCTCCGGGCGGACGACGGTGGTCGTCGGGTGGGACGGCGCGGCCCGCGGGGTGGTCGTGGTCGCCGACGCGGTCAAGGACGGCTCGGCCGAGGCGGTGCGCCGGCTGCGCGCCCTGGGCCTGCGGCCGGTCCTGCTCACCGGCGACAACGCGGCCGCGGCGCGATCGGTGGCCGCGCAGGTGGGCATCGACGAGGTCATCGCGGAGGTGCTGCCGCAGGACAAGGTCGACGTCGTCCGGCGGCTGCAGGCCGAGGGGCACACCGTGGCGATGGTGGGCGACGGGGTCAACGACGCCGCCGCCCTGGCCCAGGCCGACCTCGGGCTGGCCATGGGCACCGGCACCGACGTCGCCATCCAGGCCAGCGACCTGACGCTCGTCCGCGGGGACCTGCGGGTGGCCGCCGACGCCGTCCGGCTGTCCCGGCGGACCCTGGCGGTCATCAAGGGCAACCTGTTTTGGGCGTTCGCCTACAACGTCGCGGCGATCCCGCTGGCGATGGCGGGTCTGCTGAACCCGATGATCGCGGGAGGTGCCATGGCGCTCAGTTCGGTCTTCGTCGTCACCAACAGCCTGCGGCTGCGCCGGTTCGCGCCGCTGGCGGAGCACGGGGCGACGACGGCGGCGCCGTCGGGCCGCCCGCTGGTGAGCGCCGGGAGTGCGCGATGACCGGCCGCACCCTCGGCACCCGGTCGCTGGCCGCTGCCGGCGTGGGCGCCGGCCTGGCGCTGGTGACCCGCCCGCGGCAGGTGGCCGACGCGGTGGCGCCCACCTACCCGTCGAACCGGCTGTGGGTGGCCCGGCTGCTCGGCGCCCGGCTGCTGGTGCAGCACGCCGCGGTGCTGGCCGCCCCCCGGCCGGCCGTCCTGCGCGCCGCCGCCGCCGTCGACGGGCTGCACGCGGCGAGCATGGTGCCGCTGCTGCGGTCGGCCCGGTACGGCCGGGCGGCCCGGGTCAGCGGCGGCGCCGCCGCGGGAACGGCGCTCGTGGCCCTCGCGCTCGCCTCGGGACGCCGGTAGCAGCACAGCGCGGTCGGACGGGCAGCCGGGGCCGGGAGCAGGACGGCGGCCCGACCCGGCACGGGATCGCCCCGGCCCGCGTTGGGCCGGGCATGACCAGTCGCTGGACCACCGCCGACATCCCCGACCAGACCGGCCGCACGGTCGTCGTCACCGGCGCGACGAGCGGGCTGGGCCTGGCCACCGCGCGGGCCCTCGCCGAGGCCGGCGCGCGCGTCGTGCTCGCCGTCCGCGACCCCGGCCGGGGTGCGCGCGCCGCCGCCGGCCTGCCCGGGGAGGTCGAGGTCCGCC
The DNA here is from genome assembly GCF_041018925.1 of Geodermatophilus maliterrae. NCBI lineage: Bacteria > Bacillati > Actinomycetota > Actinomycetes > Geodermatophilales > Geodermatophilaceae > Geodermatophilus > Geodermatophilus maliterrae. The sequence goes on along the minus strand of NZ_JBFNXQ010000161.1, from coordinate 869 downwards.
GGCTGGACCTCGCCGACCTCTCCTCGGTGCGCGCCTTCGCCGCGGACTGGAGCGGCCCGCTCGACGTCCTCGTCAACAACGCCGGGATCATGATGGTGCCGGCCGGGCGCACCGCCGACGGCTTCGAGCTGCAGCTGGGCACCAACCACCTCGGCCACTTCGCGCTGACCAACCTGCTGCTGCCACAGGTCACCGACCGGGTGGTCACCCTCTCCTCGACGGCCCACCGGATGGGCACGATCGACCTCGCCGACCTCAACTGGGAGCGCCGCCGGTACTCCCCCGAGCGCGCCTACGGCCAGTCGAAGCTGGCCAACCTGCTCTTCACCCTCGAGCTGCAGCGCCGGCTGACCGCCGCCGGCTCGCCGGTCCGCGCCATGGCGGCCCACCCGGGCTGGTCGGCGACCAACCTGCAGGGCCACACCGGCAACCGGGTCAAGGACGCGGTCATGGCCGTGGGCAACCGGGTGGTCGCCCAGTCCGGTGACCAGGGCGCACTGCCCACCCTGTTCGTGGCCACGGCCGACCTCCCGGGCGGGAGCTACGCCGGGCCCGACGGGCCGATGGAGGTGCGCGGGTACCCGACGCTGGCCGGGCGCACCGCCGCGGCCAGCGACCTGGGGACCGCGGCCCGGCTCTGGACGGCGTCCGCCGAGCTCACCGGCGTCGACTTCCCCGCGGCCCTGCCCACCCGCTGACGCTCCCCGTTGCGCACTTCCGCGGAGGTGCGCCGTGCACCTCCGCGGAAGTGCACACGGCTCAGAGCGCGGGAGCCAGGAGCAGGACGGTCGGGACGAGCAGCAGCAGGCCGGCGCAGGCCAGGGCGGCGGCCCGGGCGGCAACCGGCAGGGGCGGCGGCGGCGCGAGCA
>NZ_JBFNXQ010000160.1:0-7365 GCF_041018925.1 Geodermatophilus maliterrae | reverse complement strand
GCCCGGGCCCCCCCCCCCCCCCGGGGGCCGGGGCCGGGGCCGCGGCCGGCGGGGCCGGACCGGGTCGACGGCGTGCGCGGGCACCGGCAGCAGCCAGCGGGCCAGGCGGCTGCGCTCGGCGCGGCGGGCGTGCTCGATGGCCTCGGGCTCGGAGCGGGCGAAGCGGATGAGGATCCCCACGATGAAGAGGGTGAGCACCAGCGAGGTGCCCCCGGCGGAGACCAGCGGCAGCGTGACCCCGGTGACCGGGAGCAGGCCGACCACGTAGCCCATGTTCATGGCCGCCTGGCCGACCAGCCAGACGGTGATCGCCACGCTGGCCAGCTGGATGAACCGGTCGGCCGAGCGGTGGGCGATGCGGAAGCCGGCGTAGGCCAGCACCGCGTAGAGGGTGACGACGACCAGGCAGCCGAGGAAGCCGAGCTCCTCGCCGATGATCGCGAAGATGTAGTCCGACTCGGCCTCGGGCAGCAGGTTCCACTTCATCGCGCTGTTGCCCAGGCCCACGCCCCACAGGCCGCCGGTGGCCAGCGCGTAGAACCCGCGGATGGCCTGGAAGCCGGTGTTGGTCGGGTCGGCGAAGGGGTCCAGGAACGCGGTGATCCGCTCCAGCCGGTAGGGCGCGGTCACCACCAGCAGGACGACGGCGGTGACGCCGCTCGCCCCGATGAGGGCCCAGACCCGCCACGGCGCGCCCCCGGCGTGGAGCAGCCCGAACAGCACCAGCGCGAGGCTCACCACCGCGCCGAAGTCCGGCTCGCGGATGAGCAGGACCGAGAGGACCAGGAAGACCGGGACCAGCGGCAGCAGCAGCGTCTTGACCGTCAGGTGCCGCCCCCGCAGGGCCAGCACGTGCGCGCCCCACAGCGCGAGGACGAGCTTGGACAGCTCGGAGGGCTGGAAGTCGGTGAACCCGAGGCTGATCCAGGCCCGTGAGCCGTTGTAGGTGGTGCCGATCCCGGGCACGAGGACGGCGAACAGCAGGACGGTGACGACGACCAGCGCCACCGGCGACCAGCGCCGCAGCAGCCCGACCGGCAGCCGCACCGCCACGACCAGCGCGACCAGGCCGAGGGCGGCGAAGACGAGCTGGTCGAGCCCCGGCTGCCACGCCGACTCGTCGTTGAGGGCCGCCTCGATCGCCGACGCGGAGAAGACCATGACCAGCCCGATGGCCAGCAGCAGCCCCGCCGCGCCGATGACCAGGTGGCAGCTGGTCATCGGGCCGTCGAGCCAGGCGGGCCCGCGCAGCCGCGGCGGCACCCCCGGAGCGGCCCGGCCGGGGGTGCGGCGGGTGCCGCCTCGGGACGGAGCGGTCCGGCTGTCCATCCCGCCATCGTCGCCGCTGGTCGCGCCACGCCGGGGCAGCGACGGGGCGTGTCGCGCCGGGCGGACGCGGGCCGGCCTGCTCACAGCCGGGCGCTCACAGGCCGGTGACGGTCAGCCAGTCGGCGTAGAACAGCCCCAGACCGAAGGCCACGGCCATCCCGGTCACGAGCCAGAACCGCACGATCACCGTGTTCTCCGCCCACCCGGCCAGCTCGAAGTGGTGGTGCAGCGGGGCCATGCGGAAGACGCGGCGCCGGGTGGCCCGGAAGAACGCCACCTGGATGACCACCGACAGCGTGACGGCGACGAACAGGCCGCCGAGGACGATGAGCAGCAGCTCGGTGCGGGTCACGACGGCGATGCCGGCCATGAGGCCGCCGAGGGCGAGCGAGCCGGTGTCACCCATGAAGATCCGCGCCGGGCTGGTGTTCCACCACAGGAAGCCGAGACACGCGCCCAGGGCCGCGGCCGCGACCAGGGTGACGTCGAGCGGGTCGCGCACCTCGTAGCAGCCGTCGACCGCGGCGGCGACGCAGTCGTGGGTGAACTGCCAGAAGCTCATGACGACGTAGGCGCCGAACACCATCGCCGAGCAGCCGGCCGCCAGCCCGTCGAGGCCGTCGGTGAGGTTGACCGCGTTGGAGAACCCGGCGATGAACAGGTACGCCAGGACGACGAACCCGACCGAGCCGAGGAACAGCGGCTCGATGTCGCGGACGTAGGAGACCGACTCCGACGCCGGGGTGATCCCGCCCTCGTCGGGGAAGTTGAGCCCGAGGACGGCGAAGCCCACCCCCACGACCAGCTGGCCGACCAGCTTCGCCGTCTTGTTCAGGCCCAGGCTGCGCCGGTGACGGATCTTCAGGTAGTCGTCGAGGAAGCCGACGGTGCCCAGCCCCACCATGAGGAACAGCAGCAGCAGGCCGGTGGCGGTGACGCCGCGGCCGGGCTGGTCGATCAGGAACAGGTGGGCGATCAGGTAGCCGCCGACGGTCGCCCCGACGATGACGGTGCCGCCCATGGTGGGCGTGCCCTTCTTCGACAGGTGCGACTCGGGGCCGTCGTCGCGGATCTCCTGGCCGAAGCCCCGGCGCCGGAAGGTGCGCACGGCCAGCGGCGTGCAGAGGATCGAGATGATCAGCCCGATGGACGCGGCGACGAGGACGGACTTCACGCGCCTGCCCCGGCGGTGAGCAGGTCGGCGGCGAGCAGCTCCAGCCCGTGGGACCGGCTGGCCTTCACCAGCACGACGTCACCGGGCACCAGCACCTCCGACAGCAGTTCGCGGGCGGCCACCCGGTCGGGCACGGACACCGCGCCGTCCCCCTCGCGGGCACCGGCGGCCGTGGCACCCGTCGCTATCCCTACCGCATCGGGTCCGACGGCCACGACGAGGTCCACCCCCGCGGCGACGGCGTCGCGGCCCAGGCGCTCGTGCTCGGCAACGGCGTCGGCACCCAGCTCGGCCATGCCGCCGAGGACGGCCACCCGGCGGGTGCCGGCCAGCCCGGCGAGGGCGGCCAGGGCGGCCCGCATCGACTCGGGGTTGGCGTTGTAGGCGTCGTTGACCACCGTGACCCCGTCGGGCCGGCGGGTGACCTCCATGCGCCAGCGGCTGCGCGGCTGCGCCGCGGACAGCGCGGCGGCGACGGCGGCCGGGGTCATGCCGGCGGCCAGCGCCGCGCCGGCGGCCGACAGCGCGTTGGCCACCTGGTGCTCGCCCACCACCTGCAGCGCCACCGGGTGCTCCTCGCCGCCGGCCACGAGGGTGAACCGGGCGCGGGCGGCGTCGTCGAGCGCGACGGCGGTGGCCCGGACGTCGGCACCGGCCGAGCGGCCGGTGGTGACCACCCGGGCGCGGGTCCGCGGCGCCATGCCGGCCACCCGCGGGTCGTCGGCGTTGAGGACGGCCGTGCCCGACTCCGGCAGCGCCTCGACCAGCTCACCCTTGGCCTGCGCGATGACGTCGGCCGAGCCGAACTCGCCCAGGTGCGCCGAGCCGACGTTGAGGACCACGCCGACGTCGGGCCGGGCGACGGCGCACAGCCGGGCGATGTGCCCGATCCCGCGGGCGCCCATCTCCAGCACCAGGTACCGGGTGTCCGCGTCGGCCGACAGCACGGTGAGCGGCAGGCCGATGTCGTTGTTGTACGAGCCGGGCGGGCTGACCGTCGGCCCGGCGGTGGCGAGCACCTGGCCGAGCAGGTCCTTGGTCGAGGTCTTGCCCGACGAGCCGGTGATGCCGAGCGTCGTCAGGCCCGCGGCGGCCAGCCGACCGTGCACCAGGGCGGCGAGCCGGCCGAGGGCGGCCACGGTGTCCTCGACGACCAGCGCCGGCAGCGGCCCGCCGGGACGGCTGGTCAGCGCGGCGACGGCGCCGGCGGCCGCGGCGGCGTCGAGGTAGTCGTGCCCGTCGACGCGCTCCCCGGCCACGGCGACGAACAGGTCGCCGGCGGAGACGCCGCGCGAGTCGAGGGTCACTCCGGTGACGGTCCCCTCGGCGGCGTGCGGCAGCGCTGCGCCGACGGCCTCCGCGACCTCGGCGAGGGTCAGGGCGATCACCGGCGGGCCGCCCCGGCGGGCGTCAGCGTGGCGAGCACCTCGCGCAGCACGGCGCGGTCGTCGAACGGCGTCACGGTGCCGGCGACCTCCTGACCCGACTCGTGTCCCTTGCCTGCGACCAGCACCGTGTCGCCGGGCCGCGCCAGCTCCACCGCGCGGGCGATCGCCGCCCGGCGGTCGCCGACCTCCTCCACCGCACCGCGCCGGTCGGCCGGCACCCCGGCGGTCATCGCGGCGCGGATCGCGGCCGGGTCCTCCGAGCGCGGGTTGTCGTCGGTGACGACGAGCAGGTCGCTGCCGAGGGCCGCGGCGGCGCCCATCGCCGGTCGCTTGCCGGGGTCACGGTCACCGCCACAGCCGAGCACGGTGATCAGCCTGCCCCGGGTCGCGCTCCGCAGCGCGGCGAGGGCGGTGGTGACGGCGTCGGGGGTGTGTGCGTAGTCGACGACGGCGGTGAACGGCTGGCCGGCGTCGACCGGCTCCATCCGGCCCGGCACGACCGTGCGGGCGATGCCCTCGAGGGCGGCGTCCACCGGCACGCCGATCGCGTCGAGCAGCGCGGCGGCGAGGACGGCGTTGGTGACGTTGAACCGCCCGGGCAGCCGGACGCGGGCCGGCCAGCTGCCGCCGGGCCCGGTCAGGGTGAAGGCCGAGCCGCCGTCGGGCGTGGTCGTGACGTCCGTCGCCGTCCAGTGCGCGGGCTCCCCGTCGAGGAGGGCTCCCTCCGCGGAGGCGGTGACCGCCCGGCCGCCGAGCATCCCGGCCAGGCGGCGGCCGGCGTCGTCGTCGACCACGACGACCTCGCGGGCGGCACGGCCGTCGAACAGCAGCGCCTTGGCCTGGAAGTAGTCCTCGAGGTCGCGGTGGAAGTCGAGGTGGTCCTGGCTGAGGTTGGTGAACCCGGCGGCGGCGAAGGCCACCCCGCCGACGCGGCCCTGCACCAGCGCGTGGCTGGACACCTCCATGACCACGGCGTCGACGCCGGACTCGGCCATGGTGGCCAGCAGCGCGTGCAGCACCGGGGCCTCGGGGGTGGTGCGGACGCTGGGGAAGGCGACCTCGGCGCCGCCGCGGCCGCGGGTGCGCGACTGCACGGTGCCGATGAGGCCGGTGCCGCGGCCGGCGGCGGCCAGACCGGCCTCGACCAGGTAGCTCGTCGTCGTCTTGCCGTTGGTGCCGGTGATGCCGATGACCGGCAGCCGGGCCGCGGGCTCGCCGTACACGCGCGCGGCGACGGCGCCGAGGACACCGCGCGGGTCGCCGGTCACGCAGACCGGCAGCCCGGTGGCCGCCGCCTGCTCCCGGCCGTCCGGGTCGGTGAGGACCGCGACGGCGCCGCGGGCGGCGGCGTCGGCGGCGAAGCGGACGCCGTGGGTGCGGGCGCCGGGCAGCGCGGCGTAGAGGTCACCGGGCTGCACCTCGGTGGAGGCGAGGGTGACGCCACGGACGGCGGTGTCGGGGTCGCCCTGCACGGGGTCGCCGACCAGGTCGGCGAGCGCACGGAGGGCGAGCGGGTGGGTCCCCGCTGGCCGGGGCACCGACCCGGGTCCGGTCGGGCTCACGTCGGGCCAATCTACCGGCGGACCGCCCCCGTCCCGCGCACCCGCGGGCACTCGGCGGTGTCCCGACCGTGCGAGGCCGCGGAGGCGCACGGTCGGCCCCGCGGCAGGCCGGAGGACGCCCGCGGCAGCGGGGGCCCTCAGTCGCCTGCGGCGGGCGTGCCCGCCCCGGTGCCGCCCGCCCTGGCGGCGAGGTCCTCGCCGGTGAGCGCGAAGTCCGGCCGCGCCGTGCCCGAGGGCACCACCCCGCCGTGGGTCAGCACGTAGCGCATGACATCGGCGAAGACGGGTGCGGCGACCTGGCCGCCCTCCGCGGAGCTGGTGGGCCGCTCGAGATCGACGGCGACGACGTACTGCGGGTCGTCGGCCGGGGCGAAGCCGACGAACGTCGTCACGTAGCCACCGCCCTCGTAGCAGCCGCACTCGGGGTTGGCCCGCTGCGCCGTCCCGGTCTTGCCCGCCACCCGGTAGCCGTCGACCTCGCCCAGGGGCGCGGTACCGCCCGGACCGACGACGGCCTCGAGCATGTACGCCAGGTCGTCGGCGGTGTCCTCGCCGATCACGCGGGTGGCCTCCGGCGCCTCCGGGGTCGACGTCGTCCCGTCGGGAGCGGTCACCGACTCGACCAGCCGCGGCGGGACGCGGACGCCGTCGTTGGCGATGGCCTGGAAGACCGAGGCCATCTGCAGCGTCGTCACCGAGACGCCCTGGCCGATCGGCACGTTGGCCGCGCGGCTCTCGGTCCAGTCGGCGGAGGCCTCGAGGATGCCGGCGCTCTCGCCGGGCAGCTCGATCCCGGTCTCCTCCCCCACGCCGAAGGCGCGCAGGTACCGCTCGAGCGTCGCGTCCCCCACCTGGCGGGCGAGCATGATCGTGCCGACGTTGCTGGACTTGGCGAGGATGCCGGTCACCGTCCAGTCGACCGGGTCGTGGTCGTGGGCGTCGGTGACCACCACGTCACCGGCCTGGATGTGGCCGTCGACGGTCAGCACGGTGTCGGGGGTGGCCTCGCCCTCCTCGACCGCGGCGGCCAGGGTCACCGCCTTCATGACCGAGCCGGGCTCGAACACGTCGGAGACCACCGGGTTGCCGAGCAGCGCCGGGTCGGTGCTGCCGGCCCGGGCGGGGTCGTAGCCCGGGCAGGAGCCCATGGCCACCACCTCGCCGGTGTGCACGTCGAGCACGACCGCCGAGGCGCGGGTGGTGGCGCCGTCGGCGCAGGCCTGCGCCAGCCGCTGCTCCACCGTGAACTGGACGTCCCGGTCGACGGTCAGCTCGACGGTGCTGCCGTCGGTGGCGGGGGTGGACTCGTCGATGCCCGACGGGATCGGGTTGCCGCCGCTGCCCACCTCGACCCGCCGCTGCCCGTCGGTGCCGGCCAGGGCGTCGTCGAACCGCAGCTCGACGCCGCCGAGACCCTCGCCGTCGCGGCCGACCCAGCCCACGATCTGCCCCCCGACGCTGCCCGCCGGGTAGAGCCGCACCGGGTCGTCCTCGAAGGAGACGCCGGCCAGGCCCAGCTCGTCGATGGCGTCGGTGGTCTCCGGCGGCACCTGCCGGGCGAGGACGACGTAGCGGCCCTCGGCGGTGAGCCGCTCGGTGAGCTCGTCCACGGGGAGGTCGAGCAGCGCGCTCAGCGCCAGGGCGGTGCGCTCGGGGTCGTCGACGACGGTCGGGTCGGCGACCACCCGGGACGCCTCGACGGTGTAGGCGAACGGGTTGCCGTCGCGGTCGACGACGGCCCCGCGCAGCGCCGCGATCGGGTACGTGCTCAGCCGGTCCTGCTCGGCGGCGTTGGCGTAGGCGCCGCCGTCGACGCCCTGCAGCAGGACGAGCTTGCCGGTGACCACGAGCAGCGGGACGACGACGAGCACCAGGCCCCACCACAGCCGGCCCGGCCCCGAGGTCAGCGGCC
>NZ_JBFNXQ010000016.1:0-62298 GCF_041018925.1 Geodermatophilus maliterrae | reverse complement strand
CGGCCGGCGGACCGACTGATGCGCGTCCGATCCGCCGCCTCCGCGGGCCGGACCCGGGGCCTGCGGGGCGGGAGGTGGGAGCGGCCGCCGATCTGGGCCCTCGTCGCCATGGCGCTGTGTCTGGCCGGCCTGGTCGCCGTCGGGCCGTCGGCGCTGCGGCAGGACACGATCCCGGCGGCGGGGGCCACGGAGCCCACCGCCGCGGCACCGGCCGCTCCCGCCCGGCCGACGGCCGTCCCGGTGCAGCGGCCGGCCGACCGTCCCCTGCGGGTCCTGTTCATCGGTGACTCGCTGATGTGGGGGTCCTTCGCCAGCGACGAGAGCCTGACCTACCGGGCCCGCGTCACGGCCGGGCTCTCGGCCGGTGGGCCGGTCGAGGTCGCCACCGTCGGCGGTCCCGGCTGGAGCGCGGCCGAGGCCACGGAGGACCTGCCCGAGGTGAGCGGACCGTTCGACCTGGTCCTCGTCGAGGTCGGCGCCAACGACTCGGTCGCCCTCTCGGCGGCCCAGTTCGGCACGGACTACGCAGCGCTGCTCGACGGCGTCCGCGCGCTGGCCCCCGACGCCGCACTGGTGTGCGACGGCGTGTGGAACGGCCCGGAGCTGGCGACGGCCCTCGACCGCGAGCTGCGACCGGTCTGCGCCGAGCACCGCGGTGTCGTGGTCCCCCTGAGCCAGCTCTACGTCGACGAGACGCTGCGCGGGCCCGAGGGCTCCCCCGTCCCCGGCGGAGGGGTCCGGGACCAGTTCCACCCCAACGACGCGGGCCACGCCGCGATCGCCGAGGCGATGCTGGCGGTCCTCGACCTCTGAGCGGCCGGCTCACCACGGCCGTGGAGGTGACTCTCCGTCAGGTCGACGGGAAGGCCGGCGACCGCGAGGCCGCTTCCCGAGCAGGTGTCACCTCTCGGGGGGACGCGTTCCTCACCATCGGTCACCTAGCGTCTGAACGAGGTCAGCCGAGCCGCGGGACGTCGTCCGGAGCGTCGCGCACGGGTCAGCGCAACAACGGGGGAGCAACACTCGTGCGTGCCACGCGCAGCTTCGTCCTGGTCGTCCTCGCCGCCCTCCTGGCGGTCGGCGGCCTGGTCGTCGGTCCCGACCGGGCCGCCGCGGCGACGGGCGACGTCGGGTACCCGGGGCCGTCCTACGCCGGGGCCTCCTACGTGCCCACGTCCGACAAGCCGCAGAGCAAGCTCTGGTTCGCGCAGGGCTCGTGGTGGGCGAACATGTTCGACACGGGCTCCAAGACCTGGCACGTCTTCCGGCTGGACCGGTCGACCCAGCAGTGGGTCGACACCGGCGTGCCGATCGACGACCGGCCGAACACGCTGGCCGACGTGCTGTGGGACGGCACGCACCTGTACGTCGCGTCGCACGTGGTGAGCCTCTCCAGCGACGCGAGCGCCACCCCCTCCCTGCCCGACAGCCCGGCGCGGCTCTACCGGTACAGCTGGTCGGCCGACCGCGGGTACACGCTCGACGCCGGCTTCCCCGTTCCCATCACCCAGCACTCGAGCGAGTCCCTGACCATCGACAAGGACTCCACCGGCACCCTCTGGGCCACCTGGACACAGGTCAGCGCGGCCCCCGGCGGTGGCTACACGAGCGCGGTGTACGTCAACTCGACCACCGGTGGCGACATCAGCTGGGGGACGCCGTTCGTCGTCCCGGTGGCCGGGTCGGCCGTGTCGCAGGACGACATCTCCAGCGTGGTGGCCTTCGGCCGCAACCGGATCGGGCTGCTGTGGAGCAACCAGCTCGACGGCACCGTGTACTGGGCGGTCCACGACGACGGCACCTCCCGCACCTCCTGGCGGAGCAGCCCGGCCGTGCGCGGGAACAGGCAGGCCGACGACCACCTGAACATCAAGGCGGTGCAGGCCGACACCTCCGGGCGGGTGTTCGCGGTGGTCAAGACCAGCTTCGACGGCGACCCGGCGGCCGCGCCCACAGACCCGCAGATCCGGCTGCTGAGCTTCAAGCCGGGCACCGGGGCGTGGTCGGCGACGACCGTGGGCACGCTGGCCGACTGCCACACCCGGCCGCTGCTGATCCTGGACGAGCAGCACCAGACCGTCCACGTCCTGGCCACGGCGCCGACCAGCGGCGGGTGCCCCTTCGCCGGCGCTCCCGGCACCATCTACGACAAGACCGCGCCGATGGCCGACCCGGTCTTCGCCGCCGGGCGCGGCACCCCGGTGATCCGCGACGTCGCCTCGGCCAACATGAACGACGTCACCGGCACCAAGCAGAGCGTCACCGCGGCCAGCGGGATCGTCGTCCTGGCCAGCCAGAAGGCCACCCAGCGCTACTGGCACGCCGACCTCGCCGCCACGCCGGCGGCACCGGTGGCCCCCGTCGCGTCGTTCACGACCTCCACGACGTCCGGGCGGGCCCCGCTGCCGGTGCAGTTCACCGACACCTCGACCGGCACCCCGACCTCCTGGGCGTGGGACCTCGGCGACGGCACCACCGCCACGACCCGGAACCCGGCGCACACCTACGCCGCCCCGGGCACGTACACCGTCACCCTCGTCGCCACCAACGCGACCGGGTCGAGCACCCCGGCCACCGCCACCGTCACGGTGACCGCCGCGCCCACCGCGAGCGGCGTCGTCACGGCGGGCGCGTCGACCACCGCGGCCGGGACGACGGCCGGCACGGAGGTGGCCATCCCCCTGCCCGAGGGCGTGACCGCCGGGACCGTGCTGGTCGCCCAGGTCACCGCGGACGGCGCGCCCACCATGGCCACCGTCCCCAGCGGCTGGACGGCTCTCCTGACCCGGCCGCTGGCCCTCGGCAGCGGCGCCCGGCTGTTCGCCTACTACCGCGTCGTCGGTGACCCGGCCACCGAACCGGCCACCGCGACCTGGACGCTGTCCGCGGCCCAGCGGTGGGGCGCGGGCATGACCGCGTTCGCCGGCGCCGACCCCACCACCCCCTTCGACACCCCGCTGAGCACCGCCGTCGACACCACCTACGCGGCCACCCGGCTCACCGTGCCCGGCCTCACCACCGTCACCGACGGCGCCCTGCTCGTCGGCGGGATCGGCCTGGACAACCTCACGGCCGGGGTGACCGCGCCCAGCGCGTGGACCGAGGCCTGGGAGAGCACGGGGGGCCAGGTGTCGGAGATGGCCTCCCGCCAGACCGCCACGGCCGGCCCGACCGGGGACCTCACCTGGACCCTGAGCCGGGCGACGGCCGCGGGCGGCTGGGTCCGCGCGCTGCGCCCGAGGCCCGCACCTCCGACGGCGTCCTTCACCACCTCGGTGACCGAGGGGCAGGCGCCGCTGGCGGTGCAGTTCACCGACACCTCGACCGGCAGCCCCACCTCCTGGGCCTGGGACCTCGGGGACGGGACCACCGCGACCACCCGGGACGTGGCGCACACCTACACCTCGCCGGGCACCTACACGGTCAGCCTGACCGCCACCAACGCCCTCGGCGACAGTGCCCCGGCCACCGCGACGGTGACCGTGACGGCGCCTCCGCCGCCGCGGCCCGCGGGCATCTCGGTCGGCGCGTCGACGACCGCGGTCGGCATGTCCGCCGGGACCGCGGTGACGGTGCCGCGTCCTGCGCGCGTCGCCGCCGGTGACGTGCTCGTCGCCCAGGTGACCGCGAACGGGGCTCCGTCCATGGCGACCGTCCCGACCGGGTGGACGCCGGTGCTGACGGCGCCGGTCGCGGTGCACAGCGGAGCCCGCGTGTTCGCGTACTCGCACGTCGTGGCCGACCCGGCCGGTGAGCCGGCGTCCTGGACGTGGCAGCTCTCGGCGGCGCAGAAGTGGAACGCCGGGATGACCGCGTTCAGCGGGGTGGACACCGCCACCCCGTTCGACTCCCCGGCGAGCACCGCCGTCCAGACCGGGTACACCGCGGCCGGCCTCACCGTGCCGGGCGTGACCACGACGACGGCCGGTGCGCTGCTCGTCGGCGGGATCGGGCTGGACAGCTCGGCGACCGCGGTGACCCCGCCGACCGGGATGACCGAGGCCTGGGAGAGCTCCGGGGCCCAGGTCGCCGAGCTGGCGCACCGCAGCCTGCCGCAGGCCGGCGCGACCGGGTCGGCGACCTGGACCCTCGGCAAGGGCACCTCCTCCGGCGGCTGGCTGCGCGCGCTGCGGCCGGCGTCCGGACCCACGGCACCGCCGCCGGGTCCGGCCGCCCCGACGGCGTCCTTCACCACCTCGGTGACCGGTGGGCAGGCGCCGCTGGCGGTGCAGTTCACCGACACCTCGACCGGCAGCCCCACCTCCTGGTCGTGGGACCTCGGCGACGGCACGACCGCCACCAGCCAGAACCCGGCGCACACGTTCACCTCGCCGGGCACCTACACGGTGACCCTCACCGCCGCCAACGCCGCCGGGGCCGGCACCCCGGCCACCACGACCATCACGGTCACGGACACAGCGCCGCCGCCCCCGGCCGGTGGAGCGGTGACGGCCGGGCCCTCCGGGACGGCGGTGTCACTCACCGCGGTGCCGGACGTGACGGTGCCCCGGCCTGCCGGGGTCGCCGACGGCGACGTCCTGATCGCGCAGATCACCACGGACAACGCCCCGTCGATCGGCAGCGCTCCGGCCGGGTGGACGCCGGTGCTCTCGGCGCCGGTCTCGATCGGCGGCGGCGCCCGGGTTTTCGTCTACTCGCACGTGGTGACCAGCGCGGCCGCTGAGCCGGCCTCCTACACCTGGCAGCTGTCGGCCGCCCAGAAGTGGGGCGCCGTCGTGGGCAGCTTCCGCGGGGTCAACCGGGCCACGCCCCTCGACACCGCGCCGGTCACCGCGGTCGACCGCACCTTCGCCGCGAGCAGCCTGACCCTCCCCGGGGTCACCACCGTCACGCCGGGTGCCCTGCTGGTCGGGGGCATCGGCCTGGACAGCTCGGCGGCCGGCATCGAGCCGCCGTCCGGCTGGACCGAGATCGGTGAGAGCAGTGGGGCCCAGGCCGCCGAACTGGCCTCCCGCGCGACGACCACCGCGGGGCCCAGCGGCAGCGCCACCTGGCACCTGCCGAAGGCGACCGCCGTCGGTGGGTGGCTGGTGGCCCTGCGACCGGCCGCCTGACCGGCACAGCGCCGCCGGACGCTCCTCCGGCCGGACCCGGACCGACGTCGCCGGGTGGGCACGGTGCCCACCCGGCGACCTCGTGCTCCTGGACGGACTCCTGGGCCTCCCGGAGGACGACCGGCCGGCGCAGCCGACCCACCGGAGCCCCTCCACGACGACGTCCACGGCCCTCCGGCCACCCGGTCGCCGTGCCCCGCCGCCGGCCCGGGGGGTGAGCCGCACGCCGCGGTGCCAGACTCAGCCGGTGCCGCCGCGCCGACTCGTGCTCATCCGCCATGCCCAGGCCGCCGCCGGCCCGGTCGACGCGGAGCGGCCGTTGACCGAGCGGGGCGCACGGCAGGCCGCGGCGATCGGGTCCTGGCTGGCGCAGTCCGGGCTGGCACCCGACCGGGTGCTCCTCTCCCCCGCCCGTCGGGCGGTGCAGACCTGGGAGCAGGCGGGTGCGGCGCTGGGGCCGGGTCTGCACCCGATCGTCGACGAGCGGATCTGGGACAACACCGTCGAGGCCCTGCTCACGGCCGTCCGGGAGACCCCCGAGGACGTGCGGACCCTGGCCGTCGTCGGCCACAACCCGTCGGTCGGGGAGCTCGCGCGCGTCCTCGACGACGGTCGGGGCGACCGCGCGGCCCGGGGGGACCTCGATGCCGGGTTCCCGGCCGGCGGTGTGGCGGTGTTCCTCCTCGCCACACCCCTCGCCGGGGTCCAGCCGGGTGCAGCGACGCTGAGCGACGTCACGGTCCCCGCCGGCTGAGCACCGGGCCCACGTCCGACGGGACCCGACCGGCCCCCCTCCGCCCGGTGCGGCGCGGGGTCCTCGATCGCTCAGTAGGCCCCGGAGCGGCTGAGGACGGCGCGTGCGGTCTTCACGAGGATCAGCAGGTCCAGGGCGAGCGACCAGTTCTCCACGTAGCGGAGGTCCAGGCGCACGGCTTCCTCCCACGGCAGGTCGCTGCGCCCGGACACCTGCCAGAGGCCGGTCAGACCCGGCTTGACCAGCAGCCTGCGGTGCACCGAGGTGTCGTAGCGGGCGACCTCGGCGGGCAGCGGCGGCCGCGGCCCGACCAGCGACATGCTCCCGCCCAGGACGTTGAGCAGCTGGGGCAGTTCGTCCAGCGAGAGCCGGCGCAGCAGCCGGCCGACCGGGGTGACCCGCGGGTCGGCCCGCATCTTGAACAGCAGCCCGTCGGAGATGTTCTGCGTCCGCAGCGCGTCGACCTGGCGGTCGGCGTCGACGACCATGCTGCGGAACTTGTACATCGTGAACGACCGGCCGTTCACGCCGACCCGCTCCTGGCGGTAGAGCACCGGCCCCGGGCTGGTCAGCTTGACGGCGGCGGCGATGGCCAGGAGCACCGGGGCGACGAGGACGATCGCCAGCGCGGCGACGGCGCGGTCCAGGCCGCCCTTGACCACCCGCTGCCACCCCTCGAAGCGTGGCTGCTCGACCGAGAGCAGCGGCAGCCCCTCGAACGGCCGGATGTGCAGGCGCGGACCGGCCACCTCGATGAGCCCGGGAGCCACCAGCAGCTCGATGCCGGTCCCCTCGAGCTGCCACGACAGGCGGCGCAGGTACTGCGCGGCCGTCTCGCTGGCCGAGGTGACCGCGATGGTGTCGGCACCCGTGCGGTCGGCGAGGGCGACGACCTCGTCGAGCGCGCCGACGGGGACGCCGGAGGTCGCGGCCACCCGGTCGCGGTCGTCGGGGGTGACGCAGGCGGCGACGACGTCCAGACCCGCCGACCTCTGCCGGCGCAACCGGTCCACCAGCTCGAGGACGGCGGTGCCCCGCCCGACGACGACCACCCGCTTGGAGCAGCGCCCCTGGGCGCGCAGCCGGTGCAGGGCGCACCGGGCGGCGTAGCGGCCGACCAGGGTGACCACGGTGAGCGCCGGGACGGCGACGACGACCAGCGCCCGGCTGAGGTGGAGGTCGGCGGCGTAGGACAGCAGAGCCGCGGTGGCGAGGAACAGGAACCCCGACCGGCCGACCGCGCGGTACTCCTCGCTGCCGGTGCCGAACACCCGCTCGGAGTGGGCGCCGTGGGCGTGCAGCAGCAGCGGCCACACGACGACGAGGGCGGCCGCTGCCCAGGACAGCAGGGTGGTGGCTCCGGCCTCCGGCCGGGTGACCAGGACCGCCGCACCCGCCACCGCCGCGGCCGCGGCCTCGAACACGGTCAGCACGAGGGAGTAGCGGCCGGCCCACTCCTGCGCCGGCCGGGCCCGCGGTGGGGTGACCGCCTCCCTCGCCGGTGTGCCGGACACGGTCCCGAGCCGGACCGTGGAGTGATCGAGCAGCACCGTTCCCCCTGGACGCGCATGGCTGTCTGTGACCGAGGACGCGTGCGCCGGGGAGGCCACGGAGGTGGATCCCCGACGAGCGACGCTCGGTGTCCTGGCCACGATCACAAGGCGTTCCGGGCGGGTCAACACGGAGAGTGACCGATCACCCGATCGGGACGCCCGATCACCCGACCGTGACGAGAGGGGTCAGCCGCGCGGGTGGACGACGCTCTGCGCCGCCTCGAGACCGCGCGCGAGGAGCTCCTCGGTGGCGTCGGCGGCCTCGACGACGAGCAGGTCGAGCTCCTTGCGCTCGGCCGCGGAGAAGTCCTTGAGGACGAAGTCGGCCGGGTCCTGGCGGCCGGGCGGGCGGCCGATGCCGACCCGCACGCGCAGGTAGTCCCTCGTGCCGGTGGACCGGCTGATCGAGCGCAGGCCGTTGTGCCCGCCCTCACCGCCCCCGCGCTTGAGGCGGACGGCGGCGAAGGGGATGTCGAGCTCGTCGTGCACGACGACGAGGTCGGCGACCGGCAGCTTGTGGTAGTCGAGCAGTCCCCGCACGGGTCCGCCGGACTCGTTCATGTACGTCGTCGGCCGGGCGAGGACGACCCGGCGGCCGGCCAGCCGGCCCTCCGCGGAGAGCGCACGGGCGCGGGCGCCCTTGCCCGCGGTGAGCTTCCCGCCCATCCGGGCGGCGAGCTCGTCGAGGACCATCGCGCCGACGTTGTGCCGGTTGCCGGCGTAGCCGGGGCCCGGGTTGCCCAGCCCCACGACGAGGAAGGGCCCCTCGGAGGGAGGGAACGCCGCAGGGGCGCCGGCCGTGCCGGCGCCCCTGCGGGTCGTGCTCTCGGTCAGCGGGGACCTCAGCTGTTCTGGGTGGACTCGATCGACTCGCCGCTGCCCTGATCCTGCGGCTCGGGGACGACGTCGCCCTCGCCGGTGCCCTCCTCGGCGGGCGCGGACTCCTCGCGCTCGATGCCGGCCTCGGCCTCGGCCTCGGCGAGCTCGGCCTCGAGGGCCTCGGCGGTCGGGGCGCCCAGGAAGCCGATGACCAGCGCCTCCGGGTCGGTGATCAGCGTGGCTCCCCGCGGCAGGACGAGGTCGCCGGCGGTGATGTTCTGGCCGGCGGTGCGGCCGGTCACGTCCACCTCGATCGCCTCGGGCAGGGCGGTGGCGTCGGCCTCGATCGAGACGGTGTTGAGCTGGTGGTTGGTGATCGCGTCCACGCCCGGCTCGCCGACGACGACCAGCGGCACCTCGACGGTCGTCTTCTCGCCGCGGCGCACCGCCAGCAGGTCGACGTGCTCGTGGGTGCGGGTGAGCGGGTCGCGCTGCACCGCCTTGGTGAGGGCCAGGTGCTCGGTGCCGTCGAGGACGACGGTGACCAGGGCGTTGGTGCCGCCGTTGCGGAGGACCGCGGCGAACTCCAGGGCCGGCAGGGACAGGTGGACGACGTCCTGGCCGTGCCCGTACAGGACGGCGGGGATGCGGCCCGCGCGGCGGGTCCGGCGGGCGCTGCCCTTGCCGAACTCGGTGCGGGGCTCGGCGACGAGGCGGTAGTCAGCCACGGTGGTGTGCTCCTCGGGGGGGTGGATCTGGCGTCGGTGGCCGGCACACGGCGCGGCACGCCCTCGAGGGCACACGCACGTCGATCACGGAGTACGGACGGACCGTCTCCCTCGCCGGGCTCTGGTGAGGATACGCGCTCGGCTGCGGGGGACCCGCAGCGGTCCGTCCGGGCGGGGTCCGGAGGAGCCCGGGAGGGCGACCCGTTACGAGGCGCCGCCGAAGAGGCTCGTGACCGAGCCGTCCTCGAAGACCTCCTTGATCGCCCGGGCCAGCAGCGGGGCGATGGACAGGACGGTCAGCTTGTCGAACTGGCGGGCCGGCTCGATGGGCAGCGTGTTGGTCACGATGACGTCGCTGATGCGGCTGTTCTTCAGGCGGTCGACCGCCGCCCCGGACAGGACGCCGTGGGTCGCGCAGACGATGACGTCGGCGGCGCCGGCCTCGAACAGCGTCTCCGCGGCCTTCACGATGGTGCCGCCGGTGTCGATCATGTCGTCGACGAGGATGCAGACGCGGCCCTCGACCTCACCGACGACGCGGTTGGCGACCACCTCGTTGGGCCGCATGGGGTCGCGGGTCTTGTGGATGAAGGCCAGCGGGACGCCGCCGAGCTTGTCGCTCCACCGCTCGGAGACGCGCACCCGCCCGGAGTCCGGGGAGACGACGGTGATGTCGCGGTCGCCCCAGTGCGCCTTGACGTGGTCGACCAGCAGGTCGAGGGCGAAGAGGTGGTCGACCGGTCCGTCGAAGAAGCCCTGGATCTGCGCGGTGTGCAGGTCGACGGTCATGAGCCGGTCGGCGCCGGCGGTCTTGAACATGTCGGCGACCAGCCGGGCGGAGATGGGCTCGCGGCCGCGGTGCTTCTTGTCCTGGCGGGCGTAGGGGAAGAACGGCGCGACGACGGTGATCCGCTTGGCCGAGGCCCGCTTGGCGGCGTCGACCATGAGCAGCTGCTCCATGAGCCAGGTGTTGATCGGCGCGGTGTGGCTCTGGACGATGAAGGCGTCGCAGCCGCGCACCGACTCCTCGAAGCGCACGAACAGCTCGCCGTTGGCGAACTCGTAGGACGCGGTGGGGGTCGGCGTCACACCGAGGTGGCCGGCGATCTCGTCGGCCAGCTCCGGGAAGGCCCGGCCGGAGAAGAGCATCAGGCTCTTGCTGGTGGTCTGCCGGATCGCGCTCATCGGCTCTGCTGCCCCTACTGCTCGTGGTCCACGTCGGGCGCTGCCGGCCGGTCCGCTCCCTCGGTCACGGGCCCGGGGCCGGCCGCACCCTCGGCCGGTCGCGTCGCCGCTGCAGCGGCCTGTGCGGCGGCGGTGCCCGGCCGGCGGCGGCCCACCCAGCCTGCCACATTGCGCTGCGGGGCCCTCGCCACACCCATGGCCCCCGGCGGGACGTCCTGGGTGATCACCGAGCCGGCCGCGGTGTAGGCGCCGTCCCCCACGGTGACCGGCGCGACGAGCATCGTGTCCGAGCCGATCCGCACGTGGTCGCCGATCGTCGTGTGGTGCTTGGCCACCCCGTCGTAGTTGACGAACACCGTGGCCGCCCCGACGTTCGCGCCCCGACCGATGGTCGCGTCGCCGACGTAGGAGAGGTGGGGCACCTTCGAGCCCTCGCCGACGCGGACGTTCTTCGTCTCGACGAAGGCGCCCACCTTGGCGCCGCGGGCGAGGTCGCTGCCCGGCCGCAGGTAGCTGAACGGGCCGACCACGGCGCGCGGGCCGACGACCGCGCCGAGGACGTGGGAGCGCACCACGCTGGCGCCCTCCCCCACCGTGGTGTCCACCAGGGTCGTGTCGGGCCCGACGACGGCGCCGGTGGCGACGGTCGTCCTCCCGCGGAGCTGGACCCCGGGCTCGAGCAGCGCGTCGGGCTCGACGGTGACGGTGACGTCGACCCACGTTGTCGCCGGGTCGACGACGGTGACGCCGGAGCGCATGAGCTCGTCGAGCACGCGGTCGTTGAGCGTGCGGCGGCGCGCGGCGAGCTCGCGGCGGTCGTTGCAGCCCAGGACGTCGTCGGGGTCCACGGCGCGGACGGCGGCGACCGGCGCCCCGCCCTCGGCCAGCGGGGCGAGCGCGTCGGTGAGGTACTGCTCCCCCTGGGCGTTGTCCGTGGCGAGCCCGGCGAGGACGCGGCGCAGCGTCGCCGCGTTGGCCACGTACACACCGGCGTTGACCTCGCGGATCGCCCGCTGCTCGTCGGTGGCGTCCCGCTCCTCGACGATGGCCAGCAGGTCGCCGTCGGTACCGCGGACGATCCGCCCGAGCCCCGTCGGGTCGTCGACCTCGGCGGTGAGGACGGTGAAGACGCTGCCCGCGGCACGGTGGCCGTCGACGAGCGTGGCCAGGGTGCCGGTCGTCAGCAGCGGGGCGTCGCCGTTGACGACCAGGACCGGGCCCTCGAGGTCGGGGACGGCGGCCAGCGCGACGGCGGCGGCGTGGCCGGAGCCGCGCTGCTCCTCCTGCACGACCGGCCGGGCGGCGGGAGCCACCGCGGCGAGGTGCTCCGCGACCGCCTCGCGGCCGGCGCCGACCACCACGAGCGTCGTGCCGGCGCCCAGCGGCGCGGCCGCCGCGAGCACGTGCCCGAGCATGCTGCGCCCGCCCATCTCGTGCAGGACCTTGGGCGTGGTCGAGCGCATCCGGGTCCCCTGCCCGGCGGCGAGGACGACGACGGCGGCGACTGCCTGCTGCGGGCTCACGGAACTCCTCCGACGGTGGGCGGGACCGCCGGAGGGCGACCCGGCGCCTCGGCACGGGCAGCGCGTGACCTCGACGCTGCTGGGGGACTCGGACTCGAACCGAGACTTCCCGGCTCCAAAGGCCGGCGGGCTGCCGATTACCCCATCCCCCACCGCGGCGCCGTCCCGGGCGGCGCCACGCGGACGAGCCTAGGGCGCCCGTGGCGGCGGGGCACGGAGCGGGGCGGGCCGGCGCGACCCCGGGCCTCGGACGGCGAGGTCACGGCCGGTGACGTAGGTTACGGCGTCGTAGCCACCGGCCGTCGCGCCGGAGCGTCCTCGCAACGGACGACCCCTGGAGGCCATGTGTCCGCTCCTTCCCTCACCCGGCCCGCGGCCTTCCGCCCCGCTGATCCCGACCGGGGCCTGCCGCCCAACGCACTGGGGAAGGAGAAGGGGCACCTCGAGCAGCTGACGCTCTACGTCTTCGTCGTCGTGCCCTTCCTGGCGCTGGCCGCCGTCGTGCCGGCGGTGTGGGGCTGGGGACTGTCCTGGCTCGACGTCGGCCTGTTCGTCGCCTTCTACTTCGTGCCGCTGCTCGGGGTCACCGTGGGTTACCACCGGTACTTCACGCACGGGTCGTTCAAGGCGACGCGCCCACTGCGGATCGCCCTGGCGATCGTCGGCTGCATGGCGGTCCAGGGCCCGGTCGTCCAGTGGGTCGCCGACCACCGCCGTCACCACGCCTTCTCCGACCGCGACGGTGACCCGCACTCGCCGTGGCGCTACGGCGACGACACCCGCGCGCTCCTCAAGGGCATGTTCCACGCCCACCTCGGCTGGCTGTTCGACCGGCGGCAGACCAACGCCGCCCGGTACGCCCCCGACCTGCTCAAGGACCGCGGGCTGCGCATCACCAGCCGGCTGTTCATCGTGTGGGCCTTCCTCAGCCTGGCCCTGCCGGCGGCCGTCGGCGGCCTGGTCACGGGCAGCTGGGCCGGCGCCTGGACGGCGTTCTTCTGGGCCGGGCTGGTGCGCACGGCGCTGCTGCACCACGTGACCTGGTCCATCAACTCGATCTGCCACGTCGTGGGCAGCCGGCCCTTCGCCTCGCGGGACCGGGCCACGAACTTCTGGCCGCTGGCGATCCTCAGCGGCGGCGAGTCCTGGCACAACCTGCACCACGCCGACCCGACCTGCGCCCGCCACGGCGTGCTGCGCGGGCAGATCGACATCAGCGCCCGGGTGATCTGGGTGTTCGAGAAGCTCGGCTGGGCGCACTCGGTGAAGTGGCCCGACCCGATCCGCCTGGCCGCCAAGCGGCGCGAGCCCGCCACCGCGGCCGCCTGACGCCCCGTCCCGGGTCCTGCGCCGAGCCTGCGCAGGACCCGGCGAGCGGCCTCGTCCCGGGTCCCGGCTGAGCCTGCGAGCGGTGGGGGCAGGGGGTCCTTCGTTCAGCCGACCAGCCGCGCCCCGGGCACCGGGCCGTGCACGACGCGGACGGTCCGGAAGACGCCCTCCCCCGCCAGGACGGCGGCCAGCCGGACGGCGGCGTCCTCGTCCTCGGCCAGCGCGGCCACGGTCGGCCCCGAGCCGCTGACCAGCGCCCCCACCGCGCCCGCGTCGTTGGCACTGCGCAGCGCGCGGCGCAGTGCCGGCCGCAGCGAGATCGCCGGCGCCTGCAGGTCGTTGGTCAGCGCGGCCGCCAGGGCGTCGGCCGGGCCGCTGCGCAGTGCGGCGAGGACCGCCTCGGGTGAGGGCGACTCCGCACCCTCGGGCAGCCGCCCCGCGGCACGCAGCCGGTCCAGTTCCGCGTAGACCGCCGGCGTGGACAACCCGCCCTCGGCGATGCCGAGCACCCAGTGCCACTGCCGCCGGGCCAGGACCGGGGCGAGCTGCTCCCCCCGGCCACTGCCCAGCGCGACGCCGCCGGCCAGGCTGAAGGGCACGTCGCTGCCGAGCTCCGCGGCCAGCGCGGTGAGGTCGCCGCGGGTGGCGTGGGTGCCCCAGAGTGCGTCGAGGGCGACGAGGGTGGCCGCGGCGTCCGCGCTGCCCCCGGCCAGCCCCGCCGCGGCCGGGATGGCCTTGTCGACGGCGATGGCGGCCCCGGCGGGCACGCCGGCGTGCTCGGCGAGCAGCTCGGCGGCCCGCCACACGAGGTTGCGCCGGTCCGTGGGCACCGGGTCGGGTCCACCGGCGCCCTCCCCGGTCACGGTGACCGACAGGCCCTCGCCGCGGCGCACGGTGACCGTGTCGAGCAGCGAGACGGCCAGGTAGACCGTCTGCAGCACGTGGAACCCGTCGGACCGCAGCGGCCCGACGGCCAGCGAGACGTTGACCTTGGCGGGCGCGTGCGCGGTGACCGCGCCGTCCCCGCGGGTGTGCCCGGGCCCGCCCGGCGAGGACCAGCTCACGGCGCGACCGGGTCGGTCGCCGCCAGGCGGGCGAAGTCGGTCACCGACAGCTGCTCCCCGCGGGTGGCGGGGTCGATGCCGGCCGCCCGCAGCCGCGCCTCGGCCGCGGCGGCGCTCCCGGCCCACCGGGCGAGCGCGGCCCGCAGGCCCTTGCGGCGGGTGGCGAAGGCGGCGTCGACGACGGCGAAGGTGGCGGCCCGGTCGCCGGGCGGGGGCGGACGGCGGTCGAGGGCGACCAGCCCGGAGTCGACGTTGGGCTCGGGCCAGAAGACGCGCCGCCCGACGTTGCCCGCCCGGCGCACCTCGCCGTACCAGGCGGCCTTGACCGACGGCACGCCGTAGGCGGAGCCGCCCGGCGGGGCGGCCAGCCGCTCGGCGACCTCGGCCTGGACGAGGACCAGCGCGCGCCGCAGCGAGGGCAGCAACTCGAGCAGGTGCAACAGGACGGGCACCGCCACGTTGTACGGCAGGTTGGCCACGAGCGCCGTCGGAGGGTCCCCGGGCAGCTCCGTCACCCGCAGTGCGTCGGCCTCGACCACGGTGAGCCGGCCGGCCAGGTCGGGCCGCCGCTCGGCCACGGTCCGCGGCAGCCGGGCGGCCAGCCGCGGGTCGATCTCGACGGCGGTCACGGCGGCGGCCGCGGGCAGCAGGCCCAGGGTCAGCGAGCCGAGGCCCGGGCCCACCTCCAGGACGACGTCGTCGGGCCGCAGCCCGGCGGTGCGCACGATCCTCCGGATGGTGTTGGCGTCGTGCAGGAAGTTCTGCCCGAGCGTCTTGGTGGGACGCAGCTCGAGCTGCTGGGCCAGGTCGCGGATGGCGGCCGGGCCCAGCAGCCCGTCGGTCTGCTCGGGGGTGCTCAGCGGCGTGCGATCAGGTGAACAGCCGGGGGCCACAGTGGGGCCACTGGCCGGCGCCGGAGCGCTGGTAGAGGAGCTGGGCGCGGTGGGTCTGCTCGTCCGCCGACGCCGCGGCCGGGCTGCCGGAGCCGCCGACGGACCGCCAGGTGCCCTGCGAGAACTGGTAGAGGCCGAAGTAGAGCCCGTTGCCGCTGACCGCGGTGGCACGACCGCCGGACTCGCACTGGGCCAGCGCGGCCCAGTTGAGGCCGTCGGCGGACGGGCTGTTGCCGCCCGACGACGCCGCGACCGGGCGCTCCTCGGTGCCGACGCTGACCAGCTCGTCGACCGGCTCCCGGGTGACGATGGTGCCCACCTGCTCGCGAGCGGTCTGCACGCCGTCGACGACGGTGATCCGGAAGGTGGTGGCCTGCTCGCCCTCCACGCCCTCCCGGGTGACCGTCTCCTCGCCCTCGAAGGCCTCGGGGTCCTCGGTCTCGACGATCTCGTAGTCCAGCGGGCTGGTCTCGACGACCTCGCTGACCTGCACCCGGGAGACCTGCAGCCGCATGCCGGCCAGCAGCGGCTGGGCCGGGTAGAGGCTGGTGCGGTCGGTCGGGCCGAGGCTGACGCCCTGCTCGGCGAGGAGGTCGGCGGCGGTGGCGGCGGTCGTGGTGACCACGCGCGAGGTGCCGTCGACGACGAGCACGACGTCCTTGGGGGTGGAGATCGACAGCGCCATCCCGTCGAGCGGGAGCCGCTCGCTGCGGCTGGCCGAGAGCACCAGGCCCTCCGCCCGGTAGCCGAGCTGCTCGAGCGCCTCGTCGACCGAGAGCGCGGTCACGTAGACCTCCCTGGCGACGCCGTCGACGGTGAGCTGCAGCGGCCGGGCGCGGTTGAGGACGACCGTGTCGCCGTCGCCGACCTCGGCGTCGAGATCGGGGAGGACGACGTCGTGGGCCTGCGCCTCCAGCCCCTCCTCGTCCAGCACCTCACCGACCGTGTCAGCGTAGGTGCTCACCTCGCGGACCTGCCCGTCGATCGTCAGGGTCAGCGACTTCTGCGCGGCGAACCAGGCGAGGGAGCCGCCCACCAGTCCGGTCAGGACCAGGGCGGAGAGGACGAGCTTCAGCGTTCGGGACACGGCACTTCCACGAGGTCAGGGGTGCCGGGTGCGAGGCGATCACAGGGCGCGCGGCAGCCGACCACGAGGGGGGACCCCAGGGCCGTCGGACGCCGCCCGGATCGGTCCCCCATCCCGGCTGTCGGTCACGACACGATAACGAGCGCGGTGCGTCTAGCAACGGTGCACGCAGAGTGAACCAGTCAGGCGACACGTCGCTTCGGCACCACGCCGACACGCTGAGTGACCAACGCGCCGCGTGAGGCGGTTGTGACAGCTGGGCTCGGTGAGGTCAGGCCGTGATCGAGGTCAGGCCGTGATCGAGGTCATTGGGGGACGACCACCCGATCGGGGGACGGGAGCTGGTCCCCCATCCCCGGTCAGCCGGTGAGAGCGCGCTCGTCCGCCCGCACCGGGCGCAGCCAGGTCAGCAGGAAGCACGCGACGGCCAGACCGGCGGCCAGGCTCGCGAAGCCACCGGCGACCAGGGCGACCGGGAGCAGGTCGACGTTGTCGGTCACCCGGTCGCCGAGGTCGATCCCGGCGACGAGCAGGAGCGTGCCCAGCGGCAGCAGGGCCAGGACGCTGGCCGCGGCGGTGACCAGGTGGGCCGACCAGGTGCGCAGCGCCTCGTCGACGGGCACGTCGGCGCCCTCGGCCGGCAGCGGCCGGGTGAGCGCGCGCAGGAGGGCGGCCTCGGCCAGCAGCCAGACCGCCAGGGGGACGGCGAGGGCGACCACCCCGACGGTGTCGGGCAGGTCGCCGCGCTGCCACATCACCGCGGCGACGACGACCTCCGCGACGACGACGACGCGCATGGTCCACAGCAGCCAGGGCGAGATCTGCTCGCTGCGCCGGGGACGGCGGGCGGGGTCGGAGAGCCGCCAGCGTGGCCGCGGCCGGGTGGCCTCGGCCAGCGCCACGCCGGTGAGCAGCCCGATCACCAGGGCCGGCAGCCAGAGGAACACCGACGCCTCGCCGAACATCCACACGCTCGCCGCGATGCCGACGACGCCGAGCAGCAGGCCGCCCCGGCGCACCCGCCGGCCGTGCTGCGCCTGCCGCTGCAGCGTGGCGACACCTTCCCGGGTCGGGGTGGCGAACTCGACCCCGGCCGACGCGACGGCACGGCGGCCGGCCGCCAGCGCCCACGCCCGGGCGAGGAGCACACCGGGCACGAGGACGGCGATGAAGAGAACCACGGCGATGAGGCGTCCCACGGGGACCAGTGTGCCCCGCCTCCGGGCTCACCGGTTGACCCCGCTGCAGGGGCCCGCCCCGAGCTCGCGAGGGGTGGCGAGCAGAGGGGTCCGTCCCCTACCGCCACGGACCGAAGACCCGCTCGGCGGTGGCGGTGAGGGCGTCGCAGAGCCGGCCGAGCTCGACGCCGGTGACCTCGGCCAGCGCCCGCACGGTGTGCGGCACCAGCCGCGAGGCGTTGGGCCGGCCGCGGTACGGCACGGGAGTGAGGAACGGCGAGTCGGTCTCGACGAGCAGCTGGTCGACCGGGGTCAGGGCGGCGGCCTCGCGCAGGTCGCCGGCGTTGCCGAACGTCAGCGTGCCGGCGAAGGACAGCACGTGGCCGCGCTCGACGCAGGCCCTCGCGAAGGCGGCGTCGCCGGAGAAGCAGTGGAGGACGGTGTGCTCGGGCGCGCCCTCGTCGTCGAGCACGCGGAGGACCTCCCCGTGGGCGTCGCGGTCGTGGATGACCAGCGCGACGCCGTGCTGCTTGGCGATCCGGACGTGCGCGCGGAACGACGCCTCCTGCGCCGCCCAGCCCTCGGGGCCGGTGCGGAAGCGGTCGAGCCCGGTCTCCCCCACCGCCCGCACCCACGGCAGCGCGGCGAGCCGGTCGATCTCGGCCAGCGCGTCGTCGCCTGCCCCGCCGGCGCCGGCCTCGTTCGGGTGGATCGCCACCGCGGCCAGCACGTTCGGGTGCCGCGCGGCCAGGTCGGCCGACCACCGCGACGAGGCGACGTCGACCCCGACCTGCACCAGCCGGGTCACGCCGACGGCGGCCGCGGCCTCGATCTCGGCGTCCACCCGTTCCTCGCCGGCCCACTCGCCGTGCCCGCCGGCCGGCCGCTCGCCCAGGACGATGTCGAGGTGGGTGTGGCTGTCGACCGCCGGCGCCGGCAGCGGCTCCGGGGACGGCGGCGGCTCGCCCCGCCGGTTGGCGCGGGACGCGGCCGACCGACTCATGTGCGCACTTCCGCGGAACTGCGCGGTGCAGATCCGCGGAAGTGCACGGACGCGGTGCTCACTCGTCTCCCTCGAGCCGGCGCAGCTCGTCGGCGACGATCGACTCGTCGAGCTTCTTGAACACCGGGGTGGGCGGCGCCAGCGGCGTGCCCGACGGCAGCGGCCGGGAGGCCCACACCGCCTGCGCGTCCCCGTAGTCACCGGTGATGACCGGGTACGGCGAGCCGTCGTCGAGGTCGGTGACCTCCTCGATCCGCGGCACCGGCGACCACGTGCCGGTGCCCCCGAGCAGCTCGTGCACCTTCTGCGCCGAGTGCGGGAGGAAGGGGGTGAGCAGCGCGTTGCAGTCGCTCACCGCCTGCAGCGCGGTGTGCAGGACGGTGTCGCGGCGGGCCGGGTCCTCCTTGAGCTTCCACGGCGCCTGGTCGGACAGGTACTTGTTCGCCTCGCCGACCACCCGCATCGCCTCCGTCGCCGCGGCCTTCTGCCGGTTGCGGGCCAGCAGCTCGCCGATCGGCCCGAAGGCACCCTGCGTGGCCGACAGCAGCGCGCGGTCGGCGTCGGTCAGCTCCCCCGGCGTCGGGACGGCGCCGACGTTCTTCGCGGCCATCGACACCGTGCGGTTGACCAGGTTGCCCCAGCCGGCGACCAGCTCGTCGTTGTTGCGGCGCAGGAACTCGGCCCAGGTGAAGTCGGTGTCCTGGCTCTCCGGGCCGGCCGCGGCGATGAAGTAGCGCAGCGCGTCGGCGTCGTAGCGGGCGAGGAAGTCGCGCACGTAGATGACGACCTGGCGGGACGAGGAGAACTTGCGCCCCTCCATGGTGAGGAACTCGCTGGAGACGACCTCGGTGGGCAGGTTGAGCCGGCCCAGCGAGCCCGGCGTCCCGCCCTTGTCGCCCTCGCCGTCGTAGCCGAGCAGCTGGGCGGGCCAGATCTCGGCGTGGAAGACGATGTTGTCCTTGCCCATGAAGTAGTAGGCGTCGGAGTCCGGCGTCTGCCACCACTGGCGCCACGCGTCGTCGTCCCCGGAGCGGCGGGCCCACTCGATGGACGCCGAGAGGTAGCCGACGACGGCGTCGAACCACACGTAGATGCGCTTGTCGGGGCGGTCGCGCCACCCGTCGAGCGGCACGGCCACGCCCCAGTCGATGTCGCGGGTGTAGCTGCGCGGCTTGAGGTCGGTGAGCAGGTTCTTGGCGAAGTTGAGGACGTTGGGCCGCCAGCCGCGCCGCGAGTCCAGCCAGTCGCCCAGCGAGCGGGTGAAGGCCGGCAGGTCGAGGAAGTAGTGCTCCTCCTCGACGAACCTCGGCGTCTCGCCGTTGATCCGGCTCCGCGGGTTGATCAGGTCGACCGGGTCGAGCTGGTTGCCGCAGTTGTCGCACTGGTCGCCGCGGGCGCCGTCGTAGCCGCAGATCGGGCAGGTGCCCTCGATGTAGCGGTCGGGCAGGGTGCGCCCGGTCGAGGGGCTGATCGCGCCCAGCGTGGTCTTCGGGAAGACGTAGCCGTTCTTGAGCAGGCCCAGGAAGATCTCCTGGCTGATCGCCGCGTGGTTGGCCGTCGTCGTCCGGGTGAACAGGTCGTAGGACAGCCCGAGCGACTGCAGGTCGTCGACGATCACCCGGTTGTTCCGGTCGGCGATCTCCCGCGGGCTGACGCCCTCGGCGTCGGCGGCGACGGTGATCGGCGTCCCGTGCTCGTCGGTGCCGCTGACCATGAGCACCCGGTCACCGGCCATCCGGTGGTAGCGGCTGAAGACGTCGGAGGGGACGCCGAAGCCGGAGACGTGGCCGATGTGCCGCGGGCCGTTGGCGTAGGGCCAGGCCACGGCGGTCAGGATGTGCCGATCACTCACGCGGACGAGCGTAGTGAGCGGCCCGCGGCGCGCTCCGCGCCGTCCGTCAGCCGCCGGAGACGGCGGCGGGCGCGGCCGGGGGTTCCCCGCTCACCGGGGTGGTGACGGCGAGGGTGCACAGGGCCAGGCCGATGACCGCCACGGTGGCCAGCCGCACCCGCGGGTGGGTCACCTCCGGGGGCGCCTCGTGCCGCGGTCGCGCGACGGCGGCCCAGGCGAGGGCCGACGGCGCGGAGGCCAGCAGCAGCTTGCCGACCGGGACGGCGAGGGCCAGCAGCGCCAGCGCCGGCAGCGGCACCGCGGCGGGCAGGCCGTCGAGCACC
This sequence comes from Geodermatophilus maliterrae, assembly GCF_041018925.1. Lineage (NCBI taxonomy): Bacteria > Bacillati > Actinomycetota > Actinomycetes > Geodermatophilales > Geodermatophilaceae > Geodermatophilus > Geodermatophilus maliterrae. The sequence goes on along the minus strand of NZ_JBFNXQ010000016.1, from coordinate 41,932 downwards.
GGGGTGAGCAGGGCGAGCACGAGCAGCCCGGCCACCAGGACCACCTCGGCGCACGCGACGCCGGCCGCCAGCCGGCGCCCGGGTCCCTCCAGGACCCCCAGCGCGGCGGCCCCGCAGGCCACGATCCAGCCGGCCAGCCCGCCGAGGACGGCGACGACGACGGGGCCCGACGGCCGCGAGGCGGCGGTGAGCAGCCCGTCGAGCCCGGTGAGCCCGACGGCGAGCAGGGCCAGTGACTGCAGCCCGCAGACCGCGGCCAGCAGGAGGACGGTGACCGGCCACCGGCGCGGGTGGCCGGCCGCGGCGGCGGGACGGGTCGGGAGGGGGGCGTCGAGGACGCTGGTCGCCACGGGTCTGCTCCTGGCCGGGGACGTCGGTCACCGGTCAGGTCGTCGCGTGCGGGCGGGCTCCGGAGGTGCGCCGGAGCCCGCCTCACCCGTCCGAGGGGGTCAGCGGCGGGCGATGTTGTCGGCGGCCGACATCCGCTGCCCCGTGGCCATCCGGCTGTGGCCGCGGCTGTAGGCGAAGTACATGCCGATGCCGAGCAGCATCCAGATGCCGAACCGCAGCCAGGTGTCGGTGGGCAGGTTGGACATGAGCCACAGCGAGGCGAGCGCCGAGACGATCGGCAGGACCGGCACCCACGGGACCCGGAAGGAACGGTGCAGGTCGGGACGGGTGCGCCGCAGCACCCAGACGCCGATCGACACGAGGAAGAAGGCGAAGAGCGTGCCGATGTTCACCAGCTCCGCGAGTGCGGTGAGCGGGACGAACCCGGCGAGCAGCGCGACCACGACCCCGGTGGCGATCGTGATGCGGTACGGGGTGCCGTACCGGGGGTGGACCCTCGCCAGTCCGGGTGGCAGCAGGTGGTCGCGGCTCATCGCGAACAGCACCCGGGACTGCCCGAGCATCAGGATCATCACCACGGAGGTGAGCCCGGCCAGCGCGCCCAGCGAGATGATGCTCGAGAAGACCGGCATCCCGTTGGCGGAGAACGCGCCCGCGAGCGGTGCGGTCGCGCTCAGCTCGGTGTAGTTCTGCATCCCCACGACCACGAGCGAGACCGCCACGTAGAGCACGGTGCAGATCGCCAGCGAGCCGAGGATCCCGCGCGGCATGTCCCGCTTGGGGTCGCGGGTCTCCTCCGCCGCGGTGGCCACGATGTCGAAACCGATGAACGCGAAGAAGACGATCGCTGCGCCGGCGAGCACGCCGCCCCAGCCGAACGTGCCGGGGCTGAAGCCGGTGAGCAGCGAGATCAGGGGCGTGTGCAGCCACCCCTCCTCCCCCGCGGCCGCGGGCTCGGCCGGCGGGACGAACGGTGAGTAGTTGTCGGCGGTGGTGTAGAAGAACCCGACGACGATCACCAGCAGGACCACGGCCAGCTTGATCGCCACGATGATGGTGGTGACGCGCGAGGAGAGCTTGATCCCGAGGATCAGGACGCCGGTCATGATCAGCGTGATCAGGATCGCCGGGATGTTGACCGTCGCCGTCTCGCCCGCGATCGACGTCGGCAGGGGCGTGCCGATGTCGGCGAGCAGCTGGTTGAGGTAGCCCGACCAGCCGACCGCCACCGTGGCTGCGCCCAGGGCCAGCTCCAGGACGAGGTCCCAGCCGATGATCCAGGCGATGAACTCGCCGAAGGTGGCGTAGCTGAACGTGTAGGCCGACCCGGCCACCGGCACCGTCGAGGCGAACTCGGCGTAGCAGATCGCCGCCAGGCCGCAGACCACGCCGGCGATGACGAAGGAGATGGCCACCGCCGGGCCGGCCTGGTCGCGTGCCACCAGGCCGGTGAGCACGAAGATGCCGGTGCCGATGATCACGCCGACGCCGAAGACGGTGAGGTCCAGGCCCGACAGGTTCTTCTTGAGCCGGTGCTCCGGCTCGTCGGTGTCGCGGATCGACTCCTCGACGGACTTGACCCGGCGGGACCCTGCGGTCACGGCGTCCTCCTCGGCGAGCGCGACGCCGGCCTGGACTCGGCCGGCCTCCCCGGCAGCGTGGCACGGTGACCGGTGGCCCGCACGCCTACGCTCCTCTCGCCCGCCTCCCCGGCGGGACGGGAGGAGGCACGCGGTGAGCGATCAGCAGACGGACGGCCCACCCGGGCTGTACCTGCCGGCCCCCCGGCCGCGACCCGCCGGCGCCCCGCGGCCGGCCCGCACGCGGCCCGACGGCGCCGGCGCCGTCGTCGACTGCGCCGTCTACGTCCAGGGCCGCCGCGAGCCACCGGTCGAGCCGGGCCAGGCGCTGGCCGCCGCCGTCGAGCGCGGCGGGTTCGTGTGGCTGGGGTTGTTCGAGCCGACCGAGGCCGAGCTGGGCGCCATCGCCGAGCGCTACGGCCTGCACCCGCTGGCCGTCGAGGACGCCGTGTACGCCCACCAGCGGCCCAAGCTCGAGCGCTACGACGACGACCTGTTCATGGTGCTGAAGACTGCCCGGTACGTGGAGCACGAGCAGCTGACCGCCAACAGCGAGGTGGTCGACACCGGGGAGGTCATGGTCTTCCTCGGCCAGCACCACGTGATCACCGTGCGGCACGGCGACCACAACGACCTGACCGACCTGCGGCACCGGCTGGAGGAGCAGCACGACCTGCTCTGCCACGGGCCGGCCGCGGTGCTCTACGCGGTGGCCGACCTCGTCGTCGACACGTTCGTCGACGTCGCCGAGCAGGTGCAGGACGACGTCGACGAGCTCGAGGCGTCGGTGTTCAGCCCCGACCGCACCGACGACATCGGCCGGCTGTACCAGCTCAAGCGGGAGCTGATGTCGTTGCGGCGGGCGGTCGGGCCGCTGGAGGTGCCGCTGCAGAAGCTCTCGGAGCGGCAGGTCGACGCCGTCCCCGAGGCGATGCGCAGCTACTTCCGCGACGTGCTCGACCACGCCATCCGCGTGCGCGACCAGGTGTCCGGGCTCGACGAGCTGCTGACCTCGATCCTGCAGGCCTCGCTCGCGCGCACGTCGATGGCCGACAACGAGGACATGCGCAAGATCTCGGCCTGGGCCGGCATCATCGCCGTCCCGACCGCGATCGCGGGCATCTACGGGATGAACTTCGAGTTCATGCCCGAGCTGCGCTGGCGCTGGGGCTACCCGATGGTGCTGCTGGTCATCGTCGTCGCCTGTCTCCTGCTGCACCGCGGCTTCAAGCGCAACGGCTGGCTGTAGCGCCGCGACTGTGCGCTCGCGGTGTGTGCACACATCGCGAACCGGTGGCCGTCGGGAGCGCAGTACGTGCACACGACGTGATCACCGCGCGAGCGCCGTCCGGAGCGTGGCCAGGAGCTGGGTGGGGCGGTGGAGATCCGCGGCGGTCACGAAGACGACGCGCCAGCCCGCGGCCTGCAGCCGGTTGAGCCGCTGCCGGTCGCGGGCGAACTGGCCCGGCTCGGCGTGCCAGGCACCGTCGTACTCGACCGCGACGCGGAGCTCGGGCCAGGCGAAGTCGACCCGGGCGATCCCGCGGCCCCCGTACCGGACGGCGTACTGGGCCACCGGTGCCGGCAGCCCGCTGCCGGCCACCAGCAGGCGCAGTCGCGTCTCCTGCGGCGACTCCGCCAGACCGTCCGCCCGGCTGCAGGCCCGCCGGACCCGGGCGGAGGCGGCCCTCGGCGTCGCGACGCGGGCACGGAGTTCCCCGAGGTCGACGACACCCGCAGCGACCATCCGGTCGATCGCCACGACGGCCTCGTCCGGTGTCGACAGTGCTGCCACGCGGACGGTCGCCACCAGGGGGGACACCACCCGCACCCGCTCGCGCACCCGGACGTCGGCCGGATCCAGCTGCAGGCGGCGCACCCGTACGCCGGGGATCCGCCGCGGGTGTGACCCCGGAGGGAGGACGAGTTCGACGTCGTCGCGCTCGTCGGCGAGGTCCACACCCCACAGCACCGCCGCGCTCGGCCCCGAGACGACGGCGCCGGGGAGCACCAGGCGGGCCGCTGCCCGGGCGCGCAGCCGGTGCGAGTCGGGCACCCGGGCGTCGACGTAGACGTCCCGGAAGAGCGCCCGGCACGTCGGACCCCGCAGTTGCGCAGGTGTGAGCAGGCCGCGACGGACGACGTCCGTCCCGCGGAAGACGTGGTCGCGCAGTGAGTCGGGCAGGGGTCTCGTCGGCATGCGCGCAGGCTGATCGCTCGCGCGCACGTCGCCGTCCTCGTCGTCCACATGCGACGCCGTGTGCACGCGTCGCTCCCCGGACGCCCGTACGACCGCGATGTGTGCACACGCCGCGTCCGTCGGGAGCCGGTCAGGTGTCCTTGGTGGCGACGACGGCGTCGTAGACGGTGCGGCGGGGCAGGCCGGTGCGGGCGACGACGGCACGGATGGCGTCCTTGCGGGTGGCGCCCGCGGCCTCCTCGGCGGCGACCTCGGCGGCCAGCGCGGCGGCGTCCATCGTCACCGGCCGCGGCGGCGCCCCCGCGACGACGAGCGTGATCTCGCCCCGCACCCCGTCGGCGGCCCAGGCGGCCAGCTCGGACAGCGGCCCCCGCCGGACCTCCTCGTGGGTCTTGGTCAGCTCCCGGCACACCGCGGCGGCGCGGTCGGGCCCGAGGGCGGCCGCGGCGTCCCTCAGCGCGTCGGCCAGCCGGTGCGGCGACTCGAAGAAGACCATCGTGCGGCGCTCGTCGGCCAGCTCGGCCAGCCGCGACCGCCGCTCCCCGCCCTTGCGCGGCAGGAACCCCTCGAAGCAGAAGCGGTCCACCGGCAGTCCCGAGACCGCCAGCGCCGTGGTCACCGCCGAGGGGCCGGGCACCGAGGTGACGTCGACGCCGGCCTCGATCGCCGCGCGCACGAGCGTGTAGCCGGGGTCGGAGACCGACGGCATGCCGGCGTCGGTGAGCAGCAGGACGGTCGCGCCGTCGGCCAGCGCGGCCAGCAGTCCGGGCAGCCGCGCCCGCTCCACCGACTCGTGGAAGGTGACCACCCGCCCGGTGAACGTGACCTCGAGGTCGGTGGCCAGCCGGTGCAGCCGGCGGGTGTCCTCGACGGCGAGCACGTCGGCCTCGGCCATCACCCGGCGCAGCCGCGGGCCGACGTCGCCGGGCTGGCCGAGCGGTGCGCCGCCGAGCACGAGCCGTCCCGTCACGCCCCGAGCCTGTCACGCCGGCCCGGCCGGAGGCCCGCCTGCAGGGGCCCGGCGCGAGCCTGCGAGCGTCGGGGGGCAGGCGGGTCCTGTCACTACCCTGAGGCCCATGGCGGTCCTGGCTCCCGAGCGCACGGACACCGGGAGCCGGCCGGAGACGCCGCCCCGCGCGGCGCGTCGCCGGCCGCCACCCCGGCCGCGCGTCGACCGCATCCCCCCGCTGCCGGCCGACCGCTGGCTGTCGTGGCTGCTGGCCGCCGCCCTCGGCGTCCTCACCCTGGGCGGCCGGCTGGTGGGCATCGGCTACCCCGACACGCTGCTGTTCGACGAGGCCTACTACCCGCCCGAGGCGCACGACCTGCTGACCTGGGGCCACGAGTACAACCGCGGCTACACGTTCATCGTCCACCCGCCGCTGGGCAAGTGGCTGATCGCCGGTGGCGAGCACCTGTTCGGCTACACCAGCTTCGGGTGGCGCTTCCCGTCGGCGGTCGCCGGGGCGGTGGCCGTCGTCGTCCTCACCCGGCTGGCCCGGCGGCTGACCGGCTCAACGCTGCTGGGCCTGGTCGCCGGGCTGCTGCTGGCCCTCGACGGTTTCGCCTTCACCGTCTCCCGGATCGGCCTGCTCGACGTCTTCCTGCAGGTCTTCGTGCTCGCCGCGGTCGCCTGCCTGGTCGTCGACCGCGACCGGGTGCGGGCGCGTGTCCGCGCGCACCTGCCGGTCCCCCGCACCGGCTTCCGTCTCGGCCCGCGCGGCTGGCGGATCGCGGCGGGCCTGCTCTTCGGCTGCGCCTGCTCGGTGAAGTGGAGCGGCCTGTACTTCCTCGCCTTCTTCGCGGTCCTGTCGCTGTTCTGGGACCGCGCGGCCTGGCGCGAGGCCGGCGTCCCCGACCCGACGGCGACCGCCCTGCGCCGCGGCCTGCCCGGGGCGACCTGGGCGCTCGCGGCGGTCCCGGTGCTCACCTACCTCGCCAGCTTCACCGGGTGGTTCCTCGGGGAGACGGCGCAGGGCCGCTGGTGGGCGCAGCGCAACCCGGACACGGCGTTCCCGTTCGTCCCCGACGCGCTGCGCTCCTGGTGGCACATGCACGCCGAGTGGTGGGACTTCCACAACGGCCTGTCGACGCCGCACCCGTGGGAGTCGGGCCCCTGGTCGTGGCTGGTCAACGGCCGGCCGATCCTGCTGTGGAACCCGCAGGGCCTCACCGACGCCTCGGGCGAGCAGGTGATCCGCTACATCCTCATGGTCGGGACGCCGACCCTCTGGCTGGCCTTCGCGCCCGCGCTGGTGTGGCTGGCCTGGCGGATCGTCGCCCGGCGCGACCCGGCGGCGGTGCTGGTCGCGGTCGCCGTCGTCGCCGGGTGGGGCACGTGGTTCCTCAACCCCGAGCGCACGATGTTCGTCTTCTACACGGCGCCCGTGCTGCCGTTCTTCGTGCTGGCCGTGACCCTCGTGCTGCAGGACGTCCTCGGCCGGCCCGGCGCTCCCCCGTGGCGCCGCAGCGCCGGCCTGGCCGCCGTCAGCGGCTACGTCGCGGTCGTGGCCGGCACCTTCGCGTTCTTCTACCCCGTGCTGGCCGGGCAGCCGCTCTCGAACGCCGAGTGGCTGCTGCGGATGTGGTTCCCGTCCTGGTTCTGACGACGCCGCCGGCCGGCCCTACGGTGGTCGTCATCGGCTCCCGGGAGGACGCTGCGATGACGAGCCCCACCGACCGCCCGCGCGTCCTGTCGGCACAGGACGGCGACGTCTGGACGATCACGCTCGACCGGCCCGAGGCGGGCAACGCCCTGGACCCGGCCATGGCCGCGCAGCTGACCGCGGCGCTGGAGGCACGTCCCGACGGCACCCGGACGGTGCTGCTGCTGGGCAACGGCGAGCGCTTCTGCGTGGGCGGTGACGTGCGCGCGTTCGCCGGCGCCGAGGACCCCGGCGCGTTCGTCGGGCAGCTGGCGCACGACTGGCACGAGGTGGTGCGCCGGCTCCTGTACAGCCCGGTGCCCGTCGTCGCCGGCGTCCAGGGCGCGGTGGCCGGCGCGGCGGTGGGGCTGGTCGGGGCGTGCGACGTCGTCGTCTGCGCCCGCTCGACGAAGTTCCGCCCGGCCTACGGGGCGCTGGGCTTCTCCCCCGACGGCGGCAGCTCCTGGGCGCTCACCCGCGCGCTCGGTGCCCCGCGGGCGCTGGAGCTGATGCTCACCGACGGCTCGCTCACCGCCGCCGAGGCCCACCAGTTCGGCCTGGTCGCCCGCCTGGTCGAGGACACCGACCTGCGCGCGGCCGCGGTCGCCCTGGCGCACACGGTGGCCGCGGGTCCGGTGCGCGCGATGGTCCGCACCCGGGGACTGGTCCGCCGGGCGGCGATCCGCACGCTGGAGGAGCAGCTGGACGACGAGGCGCGGCTGATCACCGAGTCCGCCGCCGACCCGGAGGGCCGGGAAGGCGTGCGGGCGTTCGTCGAGAAGCGGCGGCCGGACTTCCGCGGCGCCGGCTGACCCGTCACGGCTCCGCCGCGACCGGGACGGGCGCCACCAGCAGCGGGTCGGGCCGGCCGACGACGTCGTCGCGGCGGCCGCGGTAGTCGAGCACCGAGAGCACGTGCCGGAGCGCCTCCAGGCGGGCCCGCCGCTCGTCGTCGGCGGCGAGCACCGTCCACGGCGCGGTGGTCGTCGACGTCGCGCCGAGCAGCGCCGCCTCCGCCACGGGGTCGGCGTCGGCGCCGGCGGCCGAGAACCAGAGCTTGACCAGGAGCACGCCGCCGCGGGTCAGCAAGCGCTCGAGCGTCGTCAGGTCGCGCAGTGGCGCGTCCCGCCCGGCAGGGTCCCGGACGACCGGGCCGAACCAGGACCGGTCGAACACGACCACGTGCCCGGCGGCGGGCAGGTGCGCGGCGCGGTCCGGCGCACCGGCGGGCACGACCGTCACCGTCCGCGGGTCGAGGTGCTCGACGAGCGCGGCCGCGGTGCCGCCCTGCCCGGCGTCCCGCGCGCCCTCCAGGACGACGACCACCCGCCGGCCCTCCTCGCGGACCCAGGCCTGCAGCTTGAGCAGCTCGATCTGCAGGTGCAGCAACCGGACATCGTCCGCGGCGGGCAGCGGCCGTTCCGACGGGACCCGCTCGGCACGCCGGACCGGCGACCGGGCGGCGCGGTGCACGAGCGGGCGCAGCGGTGGCGGCACCGGTGGCGGCAGGGCCCGGCGGGGCGACTCGGAGGCAGCGGGCGGCTCGGCGGCGGCGGGCGGCGCGGCGGCGGCCGCCGGCTCGGGCAGCCGGAGGATGGGCAGCGGCGTCCAGAGCACGCGCGGCCGGCCGTCCCAGCCGAGCCGGACCCGAACCTGGCAGCGGCCGTCGTCGTCGTGCCGCCAGCCGAGCAGCGCGGCCGGCCGCCAGACGGCGTCCAGGAGCACCTCGACGGCCAGCTCCTCCCGCAGGAGGGCGACCGGACGCTCCCCCGCTGCCACGGGGAGGACGGTAGGCGGCCCGGGGGCCCGGACCCGGGACGTCGGCACCGCGTGGTTGACGAAGTCGCCCGCCTCCTGCTGTCGATCGGCGTCCCGCAGGGCGGTCAGCGGGCGGCGTCAGCAGGAGGGGGTCAGCGAGGCGGTGACCGCGGTGGAGGTCCAGGTGCCGCGGTAGGCCCACAGCCGGAACGAGTACGCGGTGCCGTTGACCAGTGGCCCCTCCGTGGTGGACGTCGTGCTGATCGGCGTGATGGAGCGGAGCGGCTCCGTGGTGCCGCCCGAGCTGCGCTCGAGGCGGTAGCCGGTCGCCCACGTACTGGGGCTGGCCGTCCAGGACAGGGCCGCCCCGACCTGGGGGGCGACAGGACGCAGGGCGATCGTCTGGGCGACGTACTCGGTGGTGGAACCGGCCAGGGAGAAGGTGCGGGGCGGGGTCGTCCCCGGCCCCACGAAGGACTCGTCCGCCGCGGTGACGCCCTCGCTGTCGGAGGGGGCCTTCCAGAGCTCCCGGAGGCCACCGGGCGTCGGGAACGGCGCGACCCGCTTGGCCAGGAGGTACAGGACCACCGTGTCCTCCACCGTCGTCGTCACCGTCGGCGCGGTGACCGTGTCGCCGGTGCCCGTGGCCCTGCCGGAAGCGGCGACGGGGCTGGTCCGGTCGACGCCGCCGTAGGCGACGATCCCGCCCACCATGTCCCCGGGGCTGGACTCCGGACGGGTGAAGGTCACGGCGTCGGTGCCCGTGGCGAACTTGTAGTAGACGGCGGAGGTCACCAGTCCTCCGCTCGTGTCCGTGAGGAGGTGGGTCCAGTCGCTGGTCGCGCTGATCGTCGAGGCCCCGTAGTAGGCCACCTGGGCCACCAGGAGGTCGCCCACCTGGGTCGTGCCGGGGGGGCTGAGGGTGAGCGGTGACTGGCTCGTCCGGTGGGTGGCACCGCGGAACGTGATGGACGTCCGGGTGCAGGTCTGCACCGCCGTCAGTCCGGTCGGTGCCGCGACGTCGCCGGTGGCCCAGGCGCCGGCGGGGTTGGCGGTCACCGCGGTGAACCGCGCCGACGCGCCGGGGAACACCACCAGGAGGGCCAGGAGGGCCAGGGCGCCGACGGCGGCGGCGAGCGCGCGGCGGGGCAGCCGCCGCGCGCGCCTGGACCGTGTCATCGCCGTCCTCCGTCCGGTCCCGCCCGGTGGCGGGGTCCTCGCCGGTGCATCGGCCGCGGGCCGGGCCGACTTGAACGGCCGGCCGCGCTCCCCTCCCTCCGAGGGAGGTCCCGCGCCGACGCTCAGTGCGCCGCGGCCGGCTCCTGCCACGGGTACCGCACCGGCACGACGGGGTCCTCGACCTCCACTCCGCTGACCGCTTCCTCGACGCCGGCCATGCGGGCCTGGTCGCGGCCGCCTGCCTTGGACGCGTACAGGGCCGTGTCCGCAGCGCCGAGCAGGTCGGCGGCGGGCATCCCGGCCCCGCGGTGGCAGGCGATGCCCACGCTCGCCGTGATGGTCCGCGGCCCCTCGACCTCCGCCAGGACCGTGCGGATGCGGCGGGCGAACGCGATCGCGTCGTCGGCCTCGGCGCCGGGCATGACCACGGCGAACTCCTCACCGCCGTACCGCGCCACGACGTCGCCCTGCCGCGCACTGGACCGCAGCGCTGCCCCCACCCCGCGCAGGACGTCGTCGCCGGCCTGGTGACCGAAGGTGTCGTTCAGCTTCTTGAAGTGGTCGAGGTCGAAGATGAGGACCGCCAGCGGAGCGTCGGCCCGTGCGGCGAGCGCCAGCTCCCGGTCCAGCGCGGCGTCGAAGGCCCGGCGGTTGGACACCCCCGTCAGGCCGTCGGTGAGCGCGCTGCGCTGCAGGTGCTCCAGCAGGGCCACGCGGGCGAAGGCCGTCGCGGCGTGGGCCACGGCCTGCTCGGCCACCCCCACCCGGCGCTGCTGGATGCGCGACCCGTTCCGGGCGTCGTCGGTGAAGGTGAGGACGCCACTGCCCTGGCCGTCGAGCCCGAAGGGGATGGCGACGACGCGGCGGGCGCCGTCGAGCACCTCGTCGACCCAGGGGTCGGGAGCGGTCATGGCAGCGAGGAACGTGGTGCCGCGCCTGCCCACCTCGTCGAGCAGGGAGCCCTCGGCGGGAGCGCCGTTCCTCCGCAGCACCTCCACCTCGCCGTCCCCGCGCCGGCGCAGCGCCAGGTCGACGGCGGGGCCGGCGGTGCCGTCGGGCACGTGGCAGTGGACGGCGGCCACCGCGGCGTCGGCCGCATCGACGGTGAAGTCGAGCAGTGCCTCGGCCACCTCGGTGGTGCTCTCCGCCTCGTGCAGCGCCGCCGCCAGCCGCCGCAGCGCTTCCTCGTCGTAGCGGCGCCGTCGCAGCTCCCGCTCGTTGACCGCGCCGAGGACGGCCGTGGTCACCGCGGTCACCCACACCACGGTCAGGAAGACGCTGTAGGTGAGTGCGTCGAAGCCCTCGGCCCCGCGTGCGGGCAGCGAGCCGGTGGTGATCCCCTCCAGCACGCACATCACCACGAGCGAGTGCCAGAGAGCCGTCTTCAGGCCGCTGCGGAAGGAGCCCAGCAGCGAGACGGCCAGCACGTGCAGCACGACCACGTAGACGACGGGGCTGTCGATCCCCCCGGTGAGGTAGAGCGCCCAGCCCAGGTGGACCGCGTCGAGGATGACCGGCGCAGTGATCGCCACGACCGCCCACCGGCGACCCCGGACCGACAGCTTCTGCAGCAGCAGTCCGAACGCCAGCAGCGCCAGACCGGGCAGGACGAGGAACTGCAGGGGCAGTGACTCCGGCGACCGGGTGACCGCCCAGGCCGCCAGGGGCAGCGCCACGACCAGCCCGACGCGGACGGCGAGCAGCCACCGGAGCCGGTCGGCGAGCGGCAGGAGGTCGAGGTCCTGCGGTGAGGAGGAGGGGGCAGCGCCCGGATCGGAGCTCATGTCGTGGTCCTCGGCGTGTGGGGGAATGCCTGGAAGTCGTGCACGTCCGAGCTGACGCGGGCCAGCGCCAGCTTCGGGTCACGCCGGTCGAGCCGGCCCTGCACGAAGAGGAAGCCGACCACCCCGCCCACCAGCCCGAGGGGGAACTGACCGTCCTGGGCAACGGCGACCGCGGTCTCCCCCACCGCGGCGGCCACCTCCGCGACCACCTCCGCGACCACCTCCGCGACCGTCGCCGGAGGCGCCTGCAGCGGCTCGGCCTGGACGACGTCGGAGACCGGTGGCAGGTCGTCCGGTGACGGCGGCGGCGTCGGGCTCGGGACCTCCGGCGTGGGGGTCGGCTCCGGCGTGGGCGCGGGCAGGACCTCCGGCGTCGGGGTGGGGGCCGGCGTGAGGGTGGGCGTGGGGACGGGCGTGGGGGTCGGAGTGGGGGTCGGCTCAGGTGTGCGGGCCGGGACCGGCGAGGGGGTGGGCTCCGGCGCGGGCGGGTGGGGCTCGACGTCGAGCGCCCAGACGAAGGTGGCCGCGGCGCTGCGGCCCTGCGCCCGGAGGTCGTCGGGGACGGAGACGGTGAGCCGGAAGACCGCCTGCGACGCCGCCTCCGGCCGCCAGCCCGTCGGGATGCCGGCGGTGGCCTCGACCGGCACCTGCGCGAGCGTCCCGCTCCAGACGGGGGCGCCGGTGAACGTGGCGCACCGGGCCGGGTCGGCCAGGGTGCCGGACTCGATGACGACCCGCAGGTACGGGGCGAGGTCGCCGTCGGTCCCCGTGGCGCTGAGCTCGACCTCGCCGAGCGACTGGGCCGACCCGGTGACCGCCAGGGCCACGCAGGCGCTCTCGGTGCGCCCGGGGATCAGGCCGGTGGAGGTGAACAGTGCGGCGCCGCCGCGGTCGTCGACGAGGCTGACCGCACTGGTGCTGGCGGCAGCGGGGGTGGTGCCGACCGGCAGCCCCTCGGCGGCGAGGGCGGCGAACAGGGCGGCACCGACCAGCCAGGCGGCGACGCGGCCGCCGCCGGCGGCACGCCGGGACGCGGTCCGGGGTGCTCGGCGCACGCTGTCCTCCTCCCGGCGCAGTACCGGCCTCCTGGTGTCATCGGCTCCGCGGCGCGGTTGTTGAGCGGTGCGGCCGACGGGTCAGACGGCGGTCCGCACGGCCGCGGCGCCGAGCCGGTCGGCGGTGGTGCGGCCCCGCGGTGCGGGCGTGCGGTCGGCGGTGGTGCGGCCCCGGCCGCCGGACCGGCCGGCGACGACGACGGCGGCCGCGGCGAGCACGACGGCGGTCGCCCCGATCGGTCCCCACCGGCCCTCGGCCCGCCAGTAGGCGGGGAGGCCGATGTAGGGCACGCGCAGCTGCACCTGGCCGATGACGCTGGCCGCCGGGACGTGCGTGGTGTCGTTGCTCTGGTTGGCGTCACCGCGGGTCACCAGGGCGCCCCGCTCGTCGAAGGACACCAGCCGGTGCACCACCAGCCGGTCGGCGCCCGAGGGGTCGGGGAACAGCAGGATCTGCCCCGGTTCGAAGTCCTCCACGGGCACCGGCCGGGTCAGCACCACGTCGCCCTCGGCGAGCCGCGGGGCCATCGAGCCGGAGACCACCACGTGGCCGTCGAAGCCGACGAGCCGGGGCGCCAGGGCCAGGACGCCCAGCCCGGCGACGGCCACCAGGACGACCGCGACGACGACCCGGCCGGTGGCCGCGGCCCGGGACACCCACGAGGGAGCGGGAGGCGTGGTCACGTGTTGCGCGCTTCCCACGTGAAGGTGGCGTCGGAGCGGGTGCTCTCCGCCTCGGGGGCGTTCTGGACGAGGTAGGAGATGCGCAGGGTCAGCGAGGTGTTCGGGGCGACCGGGGTGCCTGGTGACAGCGGCAGCCCGCTGGTGTAGTCGGTGCGGCTGCGCAGCGAGGCGAGCGTGGCCGCCTGGTCGGCGGAGGCGTCGTCGGCCTGGCGGGTGTTGAACAGGAACGTCCGGGTGGCGTTCTCGACGAACCCGGTGCAGTCGGGCAACAGCGGGGTCGACCTGGTCCCGGTCTGCCCGCGCTCCACGCTCATCACGAGGTAGTTGTCCAGACCGGTGACACCGCCGGACGGCAGGCCGACGTACATCCGGATGTCGGCGGGGACGTCGCCGGTGTAGTCGATGCGGATGCAGCGGACCTTCTTGGAGCCGGGGACGAGGCCGGTCTCGACGCTGCTCTGGAACAGGGCCGTGTTGCTGTCGTTGTCCTCCAGCGTGACGGTGCCGGCCTGCCAGGAGTTGTTCGGGTTGGCCGTGCTGGCCGAGAAGGCCGCGTGGGTCGAACTCCAGGTGAGCGCCACGCTGAGCACCAGACCCACGGGGACCGCGCCGGCCAGCACGGATCGGCGACCGCGGCGCAGGGAGACGCGCACGATGCCTCCTTCACGTGAGGTGACGCAGAGGGTCTGCGTGCTGGACACAGCAGGCATCGGATGTCCCGGCGCGCGTCATGAGCGCGACCGCGGGAGGGGTCACCCGACCGGGTGAGCCGGGGGGTGACGCGGCCGGCGCGAGCGGCCCCGGAGACACGTCAGGCCGGGCCCGTGGTGGGCCCGGCCTGAGGTGGGACGGGTGGGCCAAACAGTAGGAAGCTCGAAACAGTCGGCCCTGTTCAGGCGGCTCGCCGAGGCGCTGCCTGCCCTCCTACGCCGCCGACCGCACCAAGCTAAGCCTGTGACGCCGCGACAGACGCAGCGCCGACTGACGCCCGAGCAGGCGGAGCGGCTGGTGGCCGAGTACCAGGCCGGGAAGGACATCAAAGCGCTTGCCGTCCGTTGGGGCATGCACCGGACGACCGTGGCCGCCCAGCTACGCCGGGCCGGCGTGGCGCTCCGGCGGCAAGGCGTCCCGACCGACCGGCTTGACGAGGCCGTCCAGCTGTACGGCGCGGGCTGGTCGTGCCAGCGCCTGGCAGAGCGTTACGGCTGCGACGACGAGACGGTGCGGCAAGCACTCAAACGGGTTGGCATCAGGCTGCGCGCGCCGTGGGAGCGAACGTAGGCCACTTTATCGTAGATATCGGCTGGAGAGATGTCGCATCACTCGACCGACCCGGGGGGCCAGTGGGATGGTGACTATTCGGCTGGTGGCGGGAATCCAGACGTTGCCGCTGGTGAGTTCGGTGAGGGCGTCGAAGAGTCGGCGGCCGTGTTGGCCGCGGCACCCCTCGGGGTGACGGAGGGTGGGCGCGGCAGGGGTCGAACCTGCGACCGCTCGCTTGCAAAGTGAGAGCATCACCGCTGAGGCAGGCGCTCCGTACCGGCGTAATCGAGTGCGAGACGAGTCGGACCCCATCGATCCCTCCGCGACGCCATGATGGCGCCCCCGACAACGTCGTCGAGAGGTCTTCGTCGTGCCCCACGGGTTGACAGGAAGCCGCCGCACCACAGGTGGGGTGGAGAGAACGGGCACCCCGACACCCGGCACGGGCTCCGGCTCCGGTCACAGGGGCGGCGATCGCGATCCATCATCACCGGCTTCCACCGAGCCGCCTGCGGGAGAGGATGCCTTGGTCGGCCCGGTATCCCGGCGCGCGCGGGCTCGGTGCGCGCTGACGGCCGTCGGCCTGGTCGCCGTCCTGGGACTCGGACCGATCGGTCTGCTGACCGTCGTTACTCCGGCTGTCCCCGACCTGACGCCCGCGGTCAGCGATGCGCCTCAACGCACCGCCGCTTCAAAGGCGCTCCAAAACCTTCCTCTCGGCATCCCGACACACGCTGACATCCGCGACCCGGGAGACGTGTACCCGTACGCCGTGGACGCGCTGGGCGCGGACCAAGCCGACGCCTTCATGGCCGTCCTGGCCTCGCCGGACGACCTGGCTATCACCGTGCGGGACCCCGACGCCGAAGGCGTCTATCCCTACCGGCATCCCGCCCTCGACCCGATCCTGGACGCCGTGCCGGTCCGCGGGCTCCTGACCAGGGGTACGACCCTCGGTGCTGCGCTCACCCTCCTGGCCGCACGACCGAATAGTGAGCACCACACGGCTCCGGCCGCGTATGCGGTGTTGCGCCGCGCCGCACGGGCCGGTGACTGCGCGGCTCAGCTCAACCTCCTTCTCCTGCTGGCCGCCGACATCAATACGACGGCCAGCGTCCTGGGGCAGGAGCAGGACCGGGCGAAGGACTGGTGCCCCGACGACCCCACTCCCGACTGGCTCGTCGGGCAGACGCAGCTGAGGAGGACGCCCGTTGCGCCAGCCGAGAGCGAGGACGTCGTCCGCTCAACGCAAACCTCGCCCGGCATTGAGACGATGCAATCCCTGGTCGAGCGAAACCCCGAAGACGTCGTCGCCCTGACGGGTTTGGGTGACGCCTACCTAAGCGCTGCTATGGAGCTCGACGAGAAGCAGCCCTTCAGTGCCAGAGGCTTTTTTCGACGGGCGCTGAACGCGTACAACGACGCAGTCGAGCATGGCGGACGACGCGAGGCTGCGCCGGGCCTGGCTCGGTCGCTCCTCGCGCTCGGCAGGCCCGAGCGCGCCGCCGAGCTGCTGGAACCGCTGGTCCAGGACAGCGCCTCACCGGGGCAACTGCTCGAACTCCTGATCGCGGCCCACGAGTCGGCGCGCGAGTTCAACAAGGCCACGACGGCGGCACAAAGGCTGAGCGAATTGGGGCCGGACGCCTATCCCACCGGCAACGTCATGCTTCCTGTGCCCCAGGGGTCGTACTCGCCGGGAACCACCGACGACATGTTCCTGGCCCTCTCGCTCGGCGCGGATCGATTCGCGCCGCTCAACGAGCATGTGGTGGAAAACCCCGAGGGTGGCGGAGCGGACGTCCTCGACATCCCCTTCATCCCTCCCTTCCACCCGACGGACGGCGTGACCGGCACCTTCGCGGCCTGTCCGGACTGGGCCTGGCGGAGGAACGCCGTCCTCGCCGGGGACCCGGCGCGCGCCCTAGAGAACTGGCCGTCCAGGTTCGAGGGCGTGAGGCCGGACCGGTCCAAAAGCGGGTGCGTAATCGTGTCCGCGGACGTCCTGCGGTCGGTGGCCGAGCGTGCGTCCGGCAGAGCCACCATCACGCCCGGTCTGACGGTCGACGAAGTGGCCGACGCCCACCAGAATCTGTTCCGCTGGTCCGGGGACCTGGACGGAGCGCGGCGCATCGCCCAGGAGTGGGCATCGCTCCGCCCGGACAGCGCCCTGGCTCACCGTCGGTTGGCCGAGATCGACTACCTGAACGAGAAGTACGATGAGGCAGCCGCCGGCTTCGACCTCGCTGCCCATCACGCGAGATTGGCGGACTGGGGCGACGACCTGACGGTCGCGCAAATGGAACTGGCGCGAGGCGCGGCGCTCGCCGCCGGCGGTCGCGAGGAGGCCGAATCGACATTGCGACCGCTGGTTCATCAGGGCACCGCGGGGTTCGCCTACCAGCAGGGACAAAATTACCGTACGGCGCTGGAGTTCGCGGCCGTGTCCTACTACGCGTGCCTGCAGCTGGGCGACCTCGAACGTCGCTCCGACCGTCTGCACGCGGCCGCCGAAGACTACGAGAAGGCGTTGTCCTGGCTGCCGACGTTCACTGACCGCGACATCAAAGTTGATCGTCCAGAGGTGCTGCACAACAACGCCGCGCTTGCAAACCTGACCCTCGGCGCTCTGGACAGGGCCGAGGAACTGGCGACACGCGCGCTGGAAGCCGACCCCGAGAGCCCGCTGTTCCTAATGACCAGTGCGTTCGTGGCCGAGCGACAGGGCGACGACGCCCTGGCCGCACAACGCAATCGTGACGCACTGCGTAGCGATCCGAGCGCCTACCCGGCCGCGAACGACCTCGGCGTGGAGCTGGCCCGCCTGGGCGAGGACGAGGCGGCCCGGCGCGCATTCCGACAGTCCGTCGCCGCCCGGCCGGACTACGCGCTGGGTTGGTTCAACCTGGGCGTTCTCGAGTCGTCCTTAGGACCCGGTCGGCTGCTCCAGGCCCAAAACGCACTGGGGAAGGCGTACGCACTCGATCCTGACCTGCGGGATCGACGTCGGGAGTTGACCATCGACGCGTCGGTGTACCGGACGGCCCTGGATCTTTCCAAGCCTCTGCCGCCCGCTTGGAGCTTCGCGGGTGTGGAGCGACGGGCCACCGTCGCCTCCGCGGGACTGCTCGCCACGCTAGCCCTCGGTCTTGGCTTGGCCAGGGCGACCGGCCGACGAGGAAGCGAATTGGCGGAGGAGTGGCTCGATCCGCTGAGCCAGCGGCTCGAGTCGATGCCGGTCCTCAGGCGGTTGGGCCATCCCGGCTGGGCGGTTGCCGCAACGGCGGTCACCTTCCTCGCCGCCGCGGTGCGACGGCCTGTCGGCTGGACGGAACTGTCCGCCTATATCGTCGGTCTCCTCGCCCTTACCGCCGCCACCATCTGTCTCCGGGAGGCGGTGGCACGGCGCTCCCGGGCAGCGGTCAAGCAGAGCACCTGGTTGCCGGGCGTCGGATTCGGGTTGGTCACCGGGGCGGTCGGTTACCCCTGGGCGCCGCTCCCGGTGGTCGCTGCACGCCCCGAGACCCCGCGCGTCCACCTCGCCGCGTCTGTTCTGCTCGCGTGCATCGCGCTCCTGTTGTTCGTGGAGTCGGCGTGGTTGGCCATGCCTCTCACGTCGGCGTGGGCCGCGACGGCACTCACGATGGCCGCCTCGCTGCTCCTGCCCGTCGGCCCATTGGATGGTGCGCACGCGGGGAAGGCAGGCATCGCGGCTGGGGCCGGTGTGGTCGTCACCGCACTGCTCGTAGGTCTCGGACTCCTCTGACCGATCCGACTCGGCGGACCGACCGCGCGGCCTTGCGCTTGGGCCACCGGGAGGATGACGTGGGGTGGGCGCGGCAGGGATCGGACCCCGTCCGCTCCCTCCTAACGACCTCGTGCATGGTTAGCCGCGGGCCGTCGTTGACCTGTTCAGGGCCTGTTCGATCACGCCGTGGTGCCGGCCGGTAGAGCTCTCGACAGGTGGCGAAGCTGATCAGGTCGTGGGGCTCGTTCTTGCCTGGAGACCAGTCGCCACCCGCTGGGACATGCACCGCTCGACCGTGGCGGCTCAGCTCCGCCGCGCTGGCGTCGAGCTCAGGCGTCAGGGCGTGCCGGTTGAGCGACTGGACGAAGCCGTCCGGTTGTACAGCGAGGGCTGGTCGCTGCAGTGGTTGGCTGAGCGCTATGCCTGTGACGACGAGACGGTGAGGACGACGCTGAGGCGGCTTGGGGTCAGGTTGGCGCGCAATGGGAGCGGAGATGAACCAGGGCTTGGGCCCTGATCCTCAACAACCGCCCGCCGGTAACTATGCACGAGGTCGTATGGGATCAGTGACGGTCGACGACGGCCAGCCCAAGTCGCCCCGGGGCCTGAGCGCCCAGCGCGGCGCCCAGGGCCGCAGCAGCTTGCCGTCACGTATCTAGCTGACGTGCCATCAACTCTTCAGTAGCGTCACGACTAGATCAGCGGCGGCATGTCGGCAGGTCCTTGGCTGCTGGATGTGGGGGAACGAGGATGGCGCGGCTCGTGGAGTATCCGCTGGAAGACGGCGGTACCGTGCTCATCCAAGTCGGGGACGGGCATACAGCAGACGGTGAGGTCACCCGGGGCTGGGGAGACCGAGACCGGCGCGTGGTCGAGCAGGCCCAAGAGAGCTTCGAGCACGCCGTAAACCGGGTGCAGCCTGCGGTGCAGGGGCTGGTCCGCCAGCTGCGGTCACTGACCGACATCCCAGATGAGATCTCGGTGGAGGTCGGGCTCGAGCTCAGCGCCGAGGTCGGTGCCTTCGTGGCCGGCGCAAGCACCAAGGGCAACTCCAAAGTGTCGATGACCTGGCAAGCGCGTCGGCGAACCGAGGACGCCTAGCAGGACGACTACAGTCACGAGGCTACGCGATGGCCGAGCGCACCTACCAAAACTTCGACCTGTTGATCGAACATGCCGCGGGCACCGGCTACCGGGCCAGGGTGCTCGGTTCACCGGTGGGCGAGACCCGCCCGCTGCCGATCACGATTCCCTTCTCTGACCTGGAGCTGGACAACTTCCTGTTGCGCATCGGCCGGCCGCGCCGGTACGTGGTCCGCAGCGGCACCTCGGCGGAGGCCACCGCCGTCCGAGACTTCGGCGGGAAACTATTCGACGCCGTCTTCCGCGACCAGGTCCGTGCCGCGCTGGCGGCCAGTCGAGACCAGGTCGAGGGTCGCGATGCCGGGTTACGCGTCCGGCTGCGGCTGACCGACTGCCCGGAGCTGGCCGACCTGCCCTGGGAATACCTTTATGATGGGGACGCGCGCCGGTTTCTAGCTCTGTCGGAGTGGACTCCGGTCGTGCGTTACCTGGACCTGCCCGGGCGCATTCGCCCACTGTCCGTGCAACCGCCGCTGCGCATTCTAGTTCTAGTTGCCAGCCCTACCGACTTTTATCCGTTAGACGTGGATGCCGAGTGGACCCGGCTACAGGAGGCGCTGGATGACCTGCAGAGCGCAGGGCGAGTTCTCCTTGAGCGAGCGCCCCGTGGGACAGTGGCGGACCTACAGCGACAGCTGCGCCGAGGGTCCTATCACGTCTTCCACTATATCGGTCACGGCAGATATGACCCCGAAGCAGGTGATGGGATGTTGGCCCTGGAAGGCCCAGACGGCCGGGGCGATCCCATCTGCGGCGCCGACCTCGGCGCCCTTTTGCACGACCACCGCACGCTGCGACTGACCCTACTAAATTCCTGCGAGGGGGCGCGCGGCGGCCGCACCGACCCCTACTCGGGCACCGCCCAGAGCCTTATCTATCAGGGCATCCCTGCCGTGGTGGCCATGCAGTTTGAGATTACTGACCGAGCGGCCATCGTTTTCACACATGGCCTCTACGAGGCCGTCGCCGACGGCTATCCACTCGACGCCGCGATGGCTGAAGCCCGCAAAGCGATCCGGCACCAACCGAACCCAGTCGAGTGGGGCACCCCGGTACTCTATCTACGCGCGCCTGACGGAAGAATCTTTGACCTCCCTCCGGCATCGCAATCCCTCGCAAAACCGGCTAGTTCCAGTGGGCCACCTGAGGTGGCAGAGACCCCTTCTAGCGTCGCAAGCGACGCTAGAAACACTGAACCTCAACTGAAGCCGGGCGAGGACAGAACGGATGTCCCGCCGCGCGACGATCCGGTTACCGCTGACGCAGCCTCTTTTGCACAGTCTGACTCATCAGTTAGTGATCAACCATTCCTCGGGTCCGAGAAGTTCGACCCTGCGACGGCGGGGCCGCCTGACGCGAATGCAACATCGGCGGATCAAAGCCGCACGAACCCATCAAAATCAAATCGGCAGGCTACATCGAATCCGAATCAAGATCAGACGGTCCTTCAACCTAACGAAGACCCGGTAGGCTCGCATGAGCTCAACCGAACGACAGATTCCTTGCCACCCAAGTATGAAGAGGGGACTCGACCCGAACACACGGAACCATCGACCGCAATCCCACATGATTCCACCGCGTTGCAGGCGAACAAATCTTCAGCCTCATCGGACTCCTCACCTCCTCCACCCGCCGAGAGCCGGAAACCCTCAACCGCCTTCCGTGACCCCGACGCGGGCTCTCAGTCCGGAACCTCCGGCGGCCCCAGGAAAGACAGGGGCACGTCGAACGGTGCAGCCGCGGCACGCCCCTCGGACTTACAGCAGCCTCGGCAAGAGTTATCGAGCCAGCGATCCCACGTTGCGCGGCTGTCTACAGCACGAAGAAGGTTTGCTTCCATCCTGCTGGCGATCGTGATAGCTACCGCGGCACTCGTCATAGTTGTATGGCAGCAGGTACAGACCTCCGATAATTCCAGCGGCTCATCGCTCGACACCACAGATGATGGCGCAGGCGGAGGAGGCGGGTCCGTCGACGTCGTCACCGACGTCGGCGTCGAGGGGACAACGATCACGCTCGGCGTGCTCACCGACCTGACCGGTGTCTTCGCCGCGCTGGGCACCGACATCACGAATGCCAACCAGCTGTACTGGCAGGACAACCAGGTCTGCGACACCTACGACGTCGAGCTCGACATCCAGGACACCACCTACGTGCCGCAGACCGGCGTGCAGCTCTACAGCGGGATGGAGCCCAACATCCTGGCGATGCAGCAGACGATCGGGACGCCAATCAACACCGCGCTGGCCCCGGAGTACGAGGCTGACCAGATCGTCAACTTCCCGTCGGCGTGGACGCGGACGCTCACCGAAATCCCCGGCACCGGCGTCCTGGGCGCCACCTACGACGTGGAGCTGGCCAACGGCTACCAGTACCTGTTCGACCAGGGCCTGCTGGCCGACGGCGACACCGTCGGCCACATCTACTTCGAGGGCGAGTACGGCGAGAACGGCCTGGCCGGCACCCGCGCCGTCGCCGAGGCCCGCGGCCTCACCGTCATCGAAGCGCAGATCAAGGCCACCGATCAAGACATGACCGCGTGGATCACCGAGTTCGCCGCGGCCGGGGTCGACGCGATCGTGCTGACCGTCGCCCCCGCGCAGACCGCCTCGGCGGCCGCGGTGGCGCAGGCCCAGGGCCTCGACGTGCCGATCCTGGGCAACAACCCGGTGTTCGCGCCGGGCCTGCTACAGGGGCCGGCGGCGCAGTGGCTCAAGGACCACCTGTACGTCGCCTCACCACTCTCGGCCTGGGATCAGCACCCTGACCTGCTGCAGCAGTACCAGGTGGCCTATCCAAACGTCCAGCCGAGCTTGGGCGCGATTGGCGGATACGCCATGGGCGAAGTCCTGAACCAGGTGCTGACAGCGGCCTGCGAGGACGGCGACCTGACCCGCCAAGGTGTGCTGAACGCCTTTAACGGGCTCGAGAACATCGACACTGGCGGCCTGATCGTCCCGATCAACGGTTTCGAACAAGGCCGGTCACCGAGTACGCAGAGCTTCATCCTGCGGCCAGCGGATGTCCCCGGTGGCGTCACCGTCGTCCAGGACGCCTTCGAGGGCGAGTTCGCGCAGGGTCTCCGCTGACCCTGCGAAATGACCGGATGACCGCGTCCCTTCCCTCGGGGAGACGACGTTCCACGTTCAGGCAACCCGCCACAGCTGTACGGCGAGCACCATGGCCATAGCCACGGACGCGCAGGGGCGGCGACCCGCGCAGACGAGGCCGTAACGAACAGCGCGGCGAAGCCGACGTAGGTGCGGGTGAAGTGTTCCGAAGGGATGGCCGCCTTCGTGACGGGCGCCGGTTGCGTGAGGTGCCGCTGTTGCCGCCCGGGGCCGTGCCCTGAGAGCAGGGACAACGAGGGCCAGCACTGACCGACATACTCGGCGATCTTGGTTAGGGACCCAACGGTAGGAAGCTCGAAACAGAACGCCCTGCTCAGACGGCTGGCGGCTGAGCTACCTGCCCTGCTTCAACGCCGGCCGCGTCGAGCCAAGCCCCGGAAGGCGCGGCAGGCACAGCGCCGACTGACGGTCGAGCAGGTCGCCCAGTTGGTCCGCGAGTACGAGGCCGGCGATGCCATGACAGTGCTCGCCACCCGCTGGGGCCTGCACCGGACAACCGTGGCGGAGCATCTGCGCCGCGCTGGCGTCGCACTGCGACGGCAAGGTGTCTCGGCCGAGCAGCTTGATGTGGCCATCCGCCTGTACGGCAAGGGCTGGTCGCTGCAGCGGCTTGCCGAACGCTACGACTGCGACGACGAAACCGTCCGGCAGAGCCTCAAGCGCGCCGGCGTTACGATGAGGACTCCCTGGCAGCGTCCCTAATCACGTTGCTGGAGGTCGGGCTGCGCCGCCCTGGCTTGCAGGATGCGCCAGCCAGAGTCGGTGTTCGGTTGCGGCGCCCCGGTGGGCCGGGTAGAGCGCTGATGCGGTCGTGGCCGAGGTAGCCGTCAAGCACCCTCCCAACGCAGGGCACTCGACCGTTGGCGATGTCCGTGCACCCGCCAACAAGCGGGCTACTGGCCGGTTGCGGACCGTGGGAGCGGCCATAGCGTTACCGCTTAGAGTTCGGTCAAAGAACGCTACGGAGACTCTCAGTGCTCGACACTTGCGTCATCGACCCATCGCGCGAGGACGCTGAGAGCGGCAAGGTACTCAAGCGCCGCCTGCTCAGACAACTCGGCCTCGGCCTCATGGCTCAAGGGGTTGCGAATGCCGGCGAAGATGCCTTCCGCCAATTGCATCGCCCCACGCTGCACCGAGTCGTATGTCTTGCTGCCATCCGGTGGCATGCGCCGGAGCCGAGTCTTGCCAGGCGCGGCCGCGTCCTTGCTGAAGGCCTGCTTGAAGAGGTCAGTCTCCGACAGGTCACGGCGACCAATCTTGTTTTGCGTCTCGGCGTTCAGCTTTTTGATAGCGCCCTCGACCGACTCGCGGTAGTGCCCTGACTGCCACAATGAGCGAGCACCACTCCAGATCCAAGGATGCAGTTCGCCAGCCGACAAGCGAGGAGCGTTATCGCCGAGATTCTCGCGAATCTCCTCCCCCCGCCGCAGCGCCTCCCGGGCACGCAAGGCGGCAACACGATGGAGCATCCAGCGGTTGGCGTCCGTGTTGGCATCCAGGCTACGCCAATCCGGAATGACCCGGTCGAGTATTTGCTCAACGACATGCGCCTGGCGTGAGATGTCTTCGCTGTGCGCCTGAGTCTCCATGTGACCGGTTAGGTCGATTACACCTGGAACCGGATCCGGATAACGCATCGTCGACATCTCGATGAACTTGTTGAGCTCGTCCAGGGCCCATCCGACGTTCATACCCGCCACGATGCAAGCCTCCCCTCGCGAGAGTCCCTAGAAGCCATACTTGTCCCGGCGCAGCTTGAAGGCCTTTTCGCCGCCTTCCATGACATGGGTAATTTCGTCCCGCAGCTCGGGGATGTCGATGGCGCCGGTCAGCTTGATGCGGCCACCGGATTGATCGCCGGCCCGTCGGTAGTCGCACGCGACGACCAGCTCAGCGTCACCGTTGACGACCAAGTTGGCATTGTGGCTGGCAAAGAGGACCTGCCGCCGTCCTTTCGACTGCCAAAGCCAGGAGACGACATCCTGAATGACTTGGCTGTCCAGATCCTCCTCTGGCTGGTCGATGATCAACGGCATACCGGTCTGCGACAACAACACCTTGAGGAGAGCGGTCGCCTGCTGGCCCGCCGACGCTGCCTCGAACGGTATGTACTCCTCTTCCTTTGTTCGGTAGCAGAAGACTGGGCAATCCTCGATCGGCGTCAAGGCGAGGTCAAGCCAAGAACCAACGGTCAACTTGGTTCGTAGCTTCTGCTGGTCCGTCAACGTCAAGCCGAGCCGGGACAGTGTCGGCGTCAACTGCGTCGTAAACTCGTCGCCGTCGTCCAAGAGGATGAGCTGCTCGAATTCGCTTAGCAGCGCCTCCCAGGTGGCCAGCGGATCGGATTCTGCCTTTAGACCTTCAAACAGAGCCTCAAATTTCGCCGCCCGAACGCCCGAACCGGCAGCCAAGGCTCGCAGCCGCTCGTCAACCGCCTGGAGGCCATGGCCGCGCATGAGATCAACCTTGAGCAGGCCGCCCGACAGTTCCGTAACGCCGTCACTCTGAGTCCGCAGCAACTGCGATCGTTCCTTGTGCAGTTGCACAAGCTTGGCACGCAGGGTGGCGTGCTCGGAGAACGGATCCCCCAGCTGATGCAGATCAGTTCGCAGTGCGATCAGTTGGACTGCGACTTGCTTGCGACGGGCTTCAATGTCGGCCAATTGTTGCAGTTGCTGGGCGTGCGCCGTCGACCGGCCCTTGACCTCTTCGTAGTCCGCATCGAGCGCGGCAAAGCGCTGGTGCATAACCTCCAGCGCCTGACCAGCCGACCCGTCACCGCAGAGGGCCGCCTGGAGCTCTTCGACGGCGCCGTGTAGCGCCGCGGCAAATGCTTCCCCCGCGGCTACCGTCGCCTGCCGGGCTACCGTCAGCTCCACGGTCAGACCATCGGGTGCATCTGGCGGCAGAGGGGGCAGTTGCGCCACAAGGCGCTCAGCCTCGGCAAGCAGAACGCCCGTGGCATCACTGAGTTGATTTGCGTTTCGCCTCCAGCTGCTGACCGCCTCGCGACTGCGGTCAACGGCCGGACGCTGCTGCAAGATCACTTGGTCATCCTGCGACAAGCCGGCCAGGGAACCCCGCAGGTGTGCTGACTGGTCGATAAGCGATTGCTCTGTCAACTGCGCCCGTTCTATAGCCTCCTTAAGTGAGCGAGCGCGTTGCAATGAGGCATAGTTCTGTCGCAGCAGGTCAGCTGCGTTTCGAATGTCGGCGTCTTTTGCTTCCAAGCTTTGACGAATGGGAGCGGTGACGAATCGCGTCAGCTCCTCCATCCGCACCGATACGCTGCTCAGCTGTTTCTGGCTATAGGCGTGAATCGGCAGCAACGACTGGATCGACGCTTCGCTAACCTTGGTGAACTCGCCGTCGCCTACCTTGAAGTTGATTTCACCTGTGGTCGACGACCGGCGTACGACGTGCTCGATGCCGTTGATGATGACCACGACCTCGACTTCAGCCTCCAAGCTGGCGAGAGTGGCCTCGATCAGCCGGCGCCGCCGGGTTGCCCCCGCAGGTTCACCGTCTGCCGCCACGCTGGCCGGCACGTCGCCGAGGCACCAGCGGACGTAGTCGAGGATCGTCGACTTCCCGGTCCCCCGGCCGCCGATAATGGCGTTGTACTGACGGTTGAACGCGAGCTCGACCGGCCCGAGGAACTTACTGTTGCTGACATGAACGCTCGCAATGTAGACACCCGGCAGGGCTGGCGGGGTGTGCGCAATCCGCGACTCCTGGGCAAGGCAAGCTTGCCGGATGGCCTCAGCCGTTGGCCGGGCCCACTTCACCCATGAGGAGTGTTTACCAAGGTCTTTAAAGTCGCGACTACGGGAGTCCGACGTCTGGAACAGCGCCAGCCGCTTACTGCCCCAGTTGGCGTCCAAGCCATCAAAGATTCTGCGGTTGCCACTGGTCGGCTTAGCCTTTGCCTCGACCGTGCCGTCCAAGTAGCCGCCGACACAGGGCATATTCTTGTACTTGGCCTGCATGCCGGAGCGCATCAGCGTCTTGTAGCCGCCGTCGGTGACGTTCGGCAGGATGATGTACCGCCCCTGCAGCCACGGCCGCGTGTCGAGCGTCTCGTGCAACTGCTCGAAGGTCTGGATGTGGTCAATCCGCGTGACCGGCGGCAGTACGTCCTTGTCAGCCTCGATCACTTCGACCGACAAAGCTTCCAGCACGGCATCGAGCTTGTCATCGGGGAAGTCGGCGTCGAGGATAAGGATGGCCTGACAAGGAACGCCAATCGTCAACTCAAGACCGGGGAACACGATAAGTCGTTCGGCCTCGGGCAGTAGCTGACCACTGTCATCAGTCTCCGCCTGCGCCGCCCGCCGGATATAGGGAAACAGTGCGAAGTCGTGATGGTCGGTGATGGCGGCAGCTTGCAAGCCCTTTGACGGCAGGCGGCGATAAATTCCTTGGCATAGGCCGCCCGTTCGTCGGCCGTGACTGCCCGCCCGCCAGCCCAGTTGGTGTCGCGCGGCGTATGCACTTGAAAGTCGGCGCGATAAAAGTGCGCTCCGCCATCAAGGTCGTAGTCGGTATGCAGCAGGCTCATCGCGCGCTCTCCAGCTGCACAGGCCGGTCATCGCCCGTGGTGGCGAAAAGCTCAGCCTGCTGAAGCACCAACTCAATAGCGCGTGCTTCGTGGTCCGGCGGGTAGTCGTATCGGGCCAGCAGGCGGCGGACCTTAGCGCGCATGGCGGCGCGGACGGACTCCTTGAGCGACCAGTCGATGGTGGCATTGGCCTGCACCGCCCGGACCAGCTCGCTCGCGATCTTTTTAAGGGTGTCGTCGCCCATCTCTAGCACCGCCGCATCGTTCTGGACGATGGCGTCGTAGAAGGCCGCCTCGGCCACGGACAGCCCGAGCAGCTCGTGGCGGTGGTTCTGGTCGCGCATCTCCTTGGCCAACTTGACCAGCTCGGCGATGATCTCAGCCGTCGTCAGCGCCCGGTTGGTGTAGCGGTTGATAGCCTCGTCGAGCTGCTCGGAGAAGCGGCGGGCCTGGACGACGTTACTTCGCTGCACCGTCCGGATCTGGTCATTGATGAGCCGCCGCAGTAGCCCCATTTGCAGGTTGGGCTTGTCCTTGCCGGTCAGGCCGTCCAGGAACTCGTCGGACAGGATGGACAGTTCCGGCGTGTCAGCGCCGGCCAACTTGTAGATGTCGACGACCTCGTCAGCGGCGACCGCCTCGTTGACCAGCTGACCGATGGCGGTGTCCAGCTCGACGCCGCCGCTGCCGGCGCGCCCCGAGTCCGGATTCTGGATCTTCAGGATGGCGGCGCGGACGTCGGTGAACAGCCGGACGTCGTTGCGGACGGCGGCCGCCTCATCGCGCGAGCCACAGAGGGCAAATGCCTTAGCCAGGGCCAGCACCTGGTCGAGGAAGCGGGCGGTGCGGTCGGGGTCAGCCATAACGAAGTCGAGCACGACGGCGTGCTGGGCCAGTCGCTGAGCTGGTGGCAGCGACGGCGTGGCGTCGAAGCTGCAGCCGTGCAGCAGCGCACGCACGATGTCGTGCTTTTCAAGCATGACGGCGACCATCTCTTCGATCGGCACGCCGGCCTGGTCGCGATCCGAAGGCGAGTACTCAGCCAGCGCCGAGCGCAGGTTAGTGGCTACGCCGATGTAGTCAACGATGAGCCCGCCGGGCTTGTCACGGAAGGTGCGGTTGACCCGGGCTATTGCCTGCATCAGGCCGGCGCCCTGCATCGGCTTGTCGACGTACATGGTGTGCATCGCCGGGGCGTCGAAGCCGGTTAGCCACATGTCGCGCACGATGACAATCTCCAGCGGATCGTTCGGATCCTTGGCGCGGGCCTTCAGCTGCTTGCGTACGTCCTTGGGATACAGGTGCGGCTGGTAGCTCTGAGGGTCGGCCGCCGAGCCAGTCATAACCACCTTGATGTTGCCGGTCGCCGGGTCGTCGCTGTGCCAGTCCGGCCTTAGCTCGACGATCTTGTTGTAGAGGTCGACAGCGATGCGCCGTGACATAGTGACGATCATGGCCTTGCCGAAGAGCTCGGTCCGGCGCCGTTCCCAGTGCTTGACGATGTCGGCGGCGATCAAGTCGAGCCGTTCACTGGCGCCGACGATGGCTTCAAGCCGGGCCCACTTGGACTTGGCGCGCGAGGCCTCGTCTTCGGCGGCGCCTTCGGTGATCTCGTCAGCCAGCTCGTCCAACGTCTCCCGGTCGGCCGCATCCAGCGATACCTTGGCCAGGCGGGACTCGTAGAAGATCCGGACCGTCGAGCCGTCCTCGACAGCCCGGGTCAAGTCGTAGACGTCGATGTAGTCGCCGAAGACGGCGCGCGTCGACTTGATCCCGGACTCGATCGGTGTGCCAGTGAAGCCGAGGTAGGTGGCGTTCGGCAAGGCGTCGCGTAAGTGCTTCGCCAGGCCGGCCTTCAGCGTGCCGTCGGGCGCGAGCGACTCGCCGAACCCGTACTGCGAGCGGTGGGCCTCGTCGGCCACAACCACGACATTGCGACGGTCAGTCAGCACCGGGTTAATGTCGCCGCCGACCTCGGGGGCGAACTTTTGCAAGGTAGTAAACACGATGCCGCCCGAGGCTCGGCGCAGCAGCTGGCGCAGCTCGGCTCGAGAGTCGGCCTGCACCGGCCTCTCCGGCAGGATCTCGGCTGGGGCGAAGACCTCGCCGAACAGCTGGTCGTCGAGGTCGTTGCGGTCGGTGATGAAAACCAGCGTCGGGTTGCCCATCCGGGCGTCGCGCATGATCTTGGCCGCGTACAGGAGCATCTCTATCGACTTGCCCGAACCCTGGGTGTGCCACACGACGCCGCCACGGCGGTCGCCAGCCGGACCGGCCGCCTCGATGGTCGAGTCGACGGCGGCGTTGACGGCCCAGTACTGGTGGTACTTGGCGACCCGCTTAACGAGGCCATTGGATTCGTCGCTGAAGGCGATGAAGTTTTGGACCAAATCGAGGAAGCGCGCCCGGTCGAAGATGCCCTTGGTCAGCACCTCGAGCGCCGGCAGGTTGGTGATCAGATGGCGGCCTTCAATGGTCTTCCAGGGGGCGTAGTGCTCGAAGCCGCCGGTAAAGGAGCTCATGGCGGCGCTAGTGCCGTCGGAGATGACCGTCACCGCGTTCGGCGTGAAGATTGCCGGGATGTCGGTGCGGTAGGTCTGTAGCTGGTTCCAGGCGCCCTTCAGAGTGGCATGCTCGTCGGCCAGGTTCTTCAGCTCGAACAGCCCGAGCGGCAGGCCGTTGACGAACACCACGACGTCCGGACGGCGGTTTTTGCCGTTCTCGATGATGGTGAACTGGTTGACGGCCAACCAGTCGTTGTTGGCGGGTTGCTGGAAGTCGATCAACCAGACGCGGGTGGTCCGCACCATGCCGTCAGCCCCGCGGTGCTCGACCGGCACACCCTCAGTAAGCAGCCGGTGTACGCGGAAGTTCTCGCCGATGGCGCTCTGCGACTCTGCTCGCTCCAGCCGCTTGAGAGCCTCGTCGACAAGAGAAGCATCGACGCCGCGGTTGATGCGCAGCGCTGCCGTGCGAAGGCGGGCGTACAGGTAAACCTGCTCGTACGAGGAACGCTCAGCACCGGCGGTGTCCGGCGCAATCTCCGGCCCGAACGCCGTTTCATAGCCAAGCTCACGCAGACACTCTAGCGCCGCCAACTCAACTATCGATTCGTTGAGCGCCGTCACGCGACGACCTCCTGGACGGCGTCCATTGCTTCTGGGACTCGGACGCGGCCCGAAAGGAGCTCGGGGAGAAGTGACTTTCGTAGGTGCTCAAGCTTCACGTTTTCACGCTCGGCCAAGAGCAGCCGATTCCACAGCGACTCGACCTCACGACTCAACTTAGACAGCGACTCGTGGTGGGGCACGTCGACGAAAGTTGACTGCAGGTGTCCACGCTGAATATGACCCATGGTCGTGGCTTTGTCTTTGGCGATGCGGTGGAAGACCGGCATTGCGACACCAAGCCGATCGAAGACAAACCACGCCGGATAGCCGTTCGCAGGTAGAACCTTGAAGATGTGTTGATTAATGATCGCTTCGTCACGATACCAGCGATACACGTCAAGAGATCCAGACCAGGACATTAGGATATCGCCTGCCCGCGCGGTCCTGTCGTCCGGGACATCGATGTCGCTGTACACGGTCGATGCACCCGGCCCGGAGTTTAACTCGGCAATGCGGATGACGATACGACCTGTTCCGGACGCTCCCTTCGTATAGGCGCCCCCATTGATAAACGACGCAAGGTCTGCGACGGGAATCCGGTCCGCTGACAAGTCGATCGCACGAAGAACAAGGGCCCGGATCAGGTTTGGGATTTGCACCCTTAGCTGCTGGTTGGACGCCGCCTTGTCATCGAGAGCTCGAAGCGTTGCAGCGATGCCTTGTTGCTCTCTTAAGGGAGGCAGCGCGAGCATCATCTCCTTCGCCGCGCCCACATTGAAGTGCTGCTGCACAGCCCCGACCAGACGGGAGGACACAAACCCGCCTGCGGCGCCATTTATAAAATAGCTCAGCCAGTACGGGTCCACCTTATCGCCCGGCCTGGTAATGACCAAGTCCGCACAGTTGGCAAGTGGCAACCAGGTTGGAACAACCGCGGTTGCACCCGGCTTCCCGTCCTGACAGTGACAACGTCCCCTGGGCTAAGCGCGGACTTCTTCAGCCGAGCATGGAAGTCTGGATTGATGTACTTGACGTCGGAAAGATCGAGAACATATGGGAGGACGTTTTGTGACCGCAGGAACGGGATGCCCATCGGGACATATTCTGTCGCCATGGGTCCGACATGCCCGACGGTCACTTCGTCGACGACGTCCCCAAGCCGCACCTCAAGCCAATCAGCCGGCATCTAACGCTCCGAGTCGATCGAGGATAAGCGCCTCCAATTCTCGCCCGCGCTCGAACTCCGCGACGAGGTCCTTCGTGAGCCGTGCAATTTTTTGATCGATTGGCTCGTCGTCCGCCACGACTTCCTCCGAGCCGACGTAACGACCAGGGGTGAGCACAAAGTCGTGCTCCCTGAGATCGTCAACGCTGGCAGCCCTCGAAAAGCCCAACACGTCTTCATAGCCACCATTACGGTTACGCCAAGCGTGATACGTGTCGGCGATCTTGGCGATGTCGTCGTCAGTAAGCTCCCGCAGTCGGCGACTGACCATGGCTCCTAGCTTGCGCGCATCGATGAACAAAACCTCACCGGTGCGTTCACGGTGCCCGTTGCCGCGCCGGTCATTGGACACGAACCACAAGCTGACCGAGATTCCAGTATTGAAGAAAAGTCTGTCTGGCATCGCTACGATGCAGTCGACGAGGTCCGCCTCGATAAGCTTGCGGCGGATCTCGCCTTCGCCGCTGCTCTTGGAGGACAAGGATCCATTCGCGAGCACAAAGCCTGCGGTGCCGTTGGGTGCGAGGTGATGGACAAAGTGCTGCACCCAAGCGAAGTTGGCGTTGGCTGCCGGTGGAGTGCCGAACTCCCAGCGCGGGTCATTCCCAAGCTTAGCGTCCCACCAGTTCGAGACGTTGAATGGCGGGTTAGCGAGAATGAAATCGGCCCGCAGGTCAGGGTGTAAATTTTGCGTGAACGAGTCGGCCGACCTGTCCCCTAGGTCAGCTTCGATGCCCCGCAATGCCAGGTTCATCTTAGCCAGCTTCCAAGTCGTGTCAGTGAACTCCTGGCCGTAGACCGAGATGTCGGTGCGCTTCCCGCCGTGGGCCTTCACGAACTCAGCAGACTGGACAAACATGCCACCGGAGCCGCAGGCCGGATCGTAGACGCGGCCGTGGTAGGGCTCGAGCATCTCGACGAGCGTCTTCACCACCGAGCGCGGCGTATAGAAGGCACCGGCGTCTTTGCCGGTCTCCTTGCCGGCGAATTGGCCCAAGAAGTACTCGTAGACGCGGCCGAGGACGTCGTCGCTGCCGTGGTCGTCGCTGTGCGTAAAGCCGATGGAGCCGATCAGGTCGACCAGCTGACCGAGCCGGCCTTTGTCTAGACCTTCGCGGCCGTAGTTGCGCGGCAGCACGCCACGGATGACCGGGTTTCCCTTTTCGATCAAGTCCATCGCCCGGTCGATGTCCTCGCCGACGCTCGGCAGCTTGGCGTGGGCTTGGAGGGCCTCCCAGCGCGCCTCGGCTGGCACCCAGAAGACATTGTGACTGGTGTACTCATCGCGGTCCTCGATGAACTGCGCCCGCCGCGCCGGGTTGGGGATGTAGTCCTCAGAGTCCGGGTCAGCCAGTGACGCCTCGATGGTGGCGCGGCGCTCCTCGAAGCGGTCCGAGATGTACTTTAGGAAGACCAGGCCCAAAACGACATGCTTGTACTCGGACGGTTCCTGATTGCCGCGCAGGGCATCGGCGGCGTCCCACAGACGCTGCTCAAGTGATTTCGTCGGCTTAGCTGCTTGGATGCGCGGACGTCCAGCCATTAGGAGACGTTCCCGAGCACAAGGGTATTCGATGTGCAATTGTTCATATACGTTCCCCCATTATACAACTAATGTCGACGCTGACAGCATACGAGACATCACCGACAGCGACGGGCAGCCGCACCAGGCGGGCGTGGCGACGATCACTTGACTCAGTGGGACCTTCACCGTCAGCGGACGACCCGGGAGTAGACACCCGCCGAGGGGCTTGGTTCGAGTCGTAACCACGGTCCACTGCCAGGACGACGGGGCGGCCTGACCTGCGTTAGCACTCCGGCAGCGCCGCGAGAGCCTGAGGATCGATGTCGCCGTACGTCAGGCGCGCAAACTGCGTCAGCCCCGGTGAGCCGATGATCTGCACCCAGACGTCGGACTGCCGCGGTCGCTCCCCGACGCTCGGGTCCGACACCACCAGCCGGCCCGTCGTCTTACAAACGGCCGGCACCGTCTGACCGTCCATGAAGGTGCCGTTGTGGACCAGGTCGTCCGGCCCCACGCCCGGGAAGACGCGGATGTAGGGCGAGCCGCCGCCCAGCGCATCGAAGCGGAAGGTCGCCGAGGCTTCAGCGCTGTCCGGGTGCAGGCCGACCACCAGGGCCACGCCAACGCCCCCGGCGACCGCGGTCGCGCTCCTGAGCAGCCGCCTGCGCCTCCGACCGCGTGCCGCCGGGGGCCCATCGGAGACCACTGCCGGCGGCAGGGAGCTGGGCGCCCGGGCTCCCAGCTCGACGAAGTCGATGAGGAAGGCCGCGAACAGCCGGAAGGCGGCGCGCCGATGCTTCTCGAAACTCGCCTTGCTCCGACCGCTGGCCTCCTCCGCCGCGTCGAGCAGCCGTCCAGGCAGGCTTGCATCCGCCGGCGTGCCGTCGGGCGGGAAGAACAGGCGCCGAACCAGCGCGGCTTCGCTCTGGTGGCCCTGACCCTGCCAGGCGGCCAAGCCGTCGAGCAGCAGCTGCCGGATGTGCGGGCCGCGCGCTGTTGCCCAGTCGTCGCTGTAAGCGCGGGCCAGCAGCTCGAGGATGGGCGCGGCCACGGGGCCGTGTCCGCCAAGGGGGAGGTCAAGGCTGTCCAGGCCGCGCGCCCGGACGTGGGCAAGCTCGACACCGAGGGCGGCGATCTGCCTCTCGCCGTCCCACCCGCCAGTCGCAGGCGTGCTCATGGCGGGGAGTGTGGCACCGCTGCCGCCCCTTGATGAGACCGCTGCTCCCGGTGGCTCCGCTACAAGGAAGTTCCGGCTTTGTCCGCGTTTATCCGCCTTTGAGCTGCAGGTTCCTCCGGCTGGCCGTGCTCGACTTAGGCGCGGCTCCCCTGCCGCCGCTGGACTGGCCGGCGACCGGACAGGGGGAGCGCAGAGGAGACAGACATGTCGAGCATCGAGCGTCGGCGGCGGGCCGAGACCCTGCAGGCAGCCCTCCCCACGCCGCCCCTGCCGACGGACTACCTGCGGACTGACGACCTGGACCGTGTGCCGGCGCTGACCCGGCACGACGTCCGCGTCGACCGGCGGGCCGAGGCGCGCCACATCCTGACCGTCCGCGAGGTCCAGCGGCGGGCGATCGAGGGGGCCGCCGTCGAAGCCGGGCAGGCCTTCGTCGACGCGGCAGCCGTCGACGCGCAGCGCCGCGTCCTGACGGAAGCCAAGTTCCAGCTGCAGCGGGCCCGCAAGGAGAGTCAGATCCTGGCCGGCGATGACCCGGAGCTGGCGGCGAAGTTCGGCCTACTGGACGACGACTTCTTCACCTTCGTGCGCCTAACCGGGACGGCGTAAGGGCCCGGCAACCCCGTGAACCGCGGACCGCAGTCGTGGACCGCCAGCATCCTGGGTTTCGCGCTCGTGGTGCTGGCGGTCTGCGCCGCCCTCAACCTGGCCGCCCAACTCCTGCGCGAGGCCCTGCCCGTTCTGATCCCAGCCGGCGTTGTCGCACTCATCGGCATCGGACTCTGGCACTGGCGTTCCCGCTCACGTGGCTGGTAATTGCAGCCTCGAATAACAGCGTGCCAGCCGTTCCATTCGGTGCCGCTGAATAGACAACAATCGTTGACTGTGGAGTTGAATCCACATATAACAAATACTACGTGCGTGGAGTTGTCTCCACACTAATTGCGGCACGGCAGAAAGGAGGGAGGAAATGAGTAGAACACATCGCCACGGGCCCACGGGAGGCAAGCGCAACCGGCACATCTCTGTCCGTGCCGTTCGCCGCCAGCAGCCTGATCTCCACAAGCTCAGCCGCGCCCTCATTGAGCTGGCCATGGAGCAGGCCGCTGCTGAAGCGGCCGCCAAGGCGCAGGCCGAGCGTACGCAGACCGACACGCCGGAGGCCGCTGATGGCTAGCCGGGAACCAGTCGTCTGGCGGCAGCTGCACTGGCAGCGCCCCCTCGACCTCGCCCGTACCGCCGCGGTGCTGCGCCAGTGGGCAACCGACACGCGGAGCCCCGTCGTCGTCCTCGAAGCCCGGGCCACGACCGACGGCGTGCGTTACTTGCTTGGCGCAGCACCGGGGGCCATCACCGGCCTGACGACCGCCCCGCATGACCTGGCGGGCAGCGGCAGCACCAAGCTCCAACCGGAGGCCGGCCGCGCGCCTGTGGAGGCGGCCGGCAGCCTGCGCCTGAGCACCCGGCACCGGCCACTGAAGACAGCTGAGCCCGAGACAGTCGTCTACGCCATCCTGGCCGCCCTGACGCGCGTGCGCACCGATGAGGAGCTTGTGCTGCAGCTTGCCCTCGGGCCGCGGCGCATCCCCTTGGCCGTCCCGACCAACAGCCCGTCTTCGGTGACGGCGCCCTGGTACGTCACCGCCTGGCACGGCGATGGCAAGGCGCTCGACGGCGAGAAGCGGACGGCCTTGCGCACCAAGGTGTCCGACCACGGCTTCGCCTGTGCAATCCGCCTCGGTGTCCGCGCAGCCACGCGTGAGGCCCGGCGCGCTCGCCTGCTCGGCCTGCTGGCAGCCCTGCGCACGGTGGAGGCGCCGGGGGTGCAGGTCCGCCTGGTGCCGGAAGGTGCGGACCGGCTGAACCGGGCGCGCACGCCTTGGCGTTGGCCGCTGCGGCTTGGGGTGCCGGAGCTGTTGCCCTTGACCGGCTGGCCGCTCGGCAACGACACCCTGCCCGGTCAGCCGGCACTGCACCCCCGGTCGCTGCCGCCGACGCCTGGCACCTTGGACAAGCGGCGCGTCCTGGCGACCGTGACGACACCCGGGCATACAGGCACGCTGGCCCTTGGCATCGAGCCGGCGCTGCGTGGCTTAAATGTCATCGGGCCCACCGGCACCGGCAAGTCCACGCTGCTGGCCAACCTCATACGCCAGGACATCATGGACGGCCGGGCTGTGGTGGTTGTCGAACCTAAGGGCGACCTCGTCCACGACGTCCTGACCCGCGTTCCCGAGCGGCGCTGGGACGACGTGGTCGTCCTCGATGCGCAGGACGCCGCACCGGTTGGTCTGAACCCACTTGCCCGGCACGGTCGCCGCCCCGAGCTCGTTGCCGACGGCGTCCTCAGCGTCTTCAAGCAGCTCTACGGCAAGAACATCGGGCCGCGCTCGCAGGACATCCTTTACGCCAGCCTGTTGACGCTCCTGCGCCACGACGACGCCACCCTGGCCATGCTGCCCTTGCTGCTGACCCACCCCGGCGTCCGCCGGACGCTGACCTCCGGCATCCAGGACCAGCTGCTGCTCGAGCCGTTCTGGGCGGCCTACGAGTCCTGGTCCGAGGCCGAGCGCCTGAACGCGGTGGCCCCCGTCATGAACAAGCTGCGGCCGCTGCTCCGTCCCGGGCTGCGCGGCGTGCTGGCCCAGCGCAGTCCGCGCTTCTCGCTCACGCAGGTGCTCACCGAGCGCCGCATCTTGCTCGTGCCCCTGCAGCGCGGTGTGATCGGCGAGGACGCCAGCAAGCTCCTCGGCTCCTTGCTCGTCGCCGAGCTCTGGCAGGTCATCCAGTCGCGGGCGGCGATCCCGGCTGAGCGCCGCCACCCGGTCATGGTCTACATCGACGAGGTCCAGGATTACCTGCACACCGGTAGTACGCCGCTCGACGAGGTGCTGGCCCAGACCCGCGGCTACGGCGCCGGCTGGACGTTGAGCCATCAGTTCCTCAAGCAGCTACCGGACACCATGCAGAGTGCCGTCCTGGCCAACGCCCGCTCCCGGGTCGCCTTCACCCTCAGCGAGGCCGACGCCCGCGTCATCGCCCGCGGCCACCCCGAGCTGGGCCCCGACGACCTGACGGCCCTCGGCGCCTACAGGGTCTACGCCAGTCTCCTTACGGGTCAGGGCGTCAGCCCGTTCGCCTCCGGCAAGACCCTGCCCTTGCCTCCGCCGTCCGCCGTCCGCCGACCCGGCCGAGCTACGGCGTCGCAGCCGGGAGCGCTGGGGACGGCCGCTTGATGAGGTTGAGGCCGGGCTGGCCCAGCTGCTGCCTGACGCGACCGGGTCCGCGGCACCCACCGGCCGGCGCCGGAGGCAGCCATGACGGGCGCGCCGGGGTGGTCCGACCGGTGGTCCAATCGCGTCGAGCCTGTGCCCACGAATGCTGAGGCCGGCAGCCAGTACCGCGGCGCTACGGCGCCCGAAAGTCTGTCCTCCGTCGCACGCTCCGGAGGGTCTGTCCGGCGGCGGACAAGCGCCCGGCGGCTGCTCCGGTTGCAGAGCGACCTCAGTGAGCGGGAGCGCGGGGTGCTGCTCAGCCTGGCTGACTGCCGCCTGCTCATGACCGGCCAGCTGCAGCGCCTGCACTTCGCTGATCACGCCACTGAGGGGGCGGCCAGCCGCATCTGCCGCCGCGTCCTGGCCCGGCTCCAGCGCCTCGGTGTCATCGAGCACCTCGAGCGGCGGATCGGCGGGGTGCGGGCTGGCTCAGCCGCCTACGTCTGGCGGGTCGGCCCGGTCGGCGAGCGGCTGCTGCGCCAGGACCAGGCGGCGCCGCGTGGCCGACACAAGCAGCCCGGTTTGCGCTTCGTCGACCACCTGCTGGCGTCGCCGAGTGCAGGGTGCAGCTGATCGAGGCCGACCGCCGCGGTGACCTGGAGCTGCTGGCAACCGAGCACGAGCCGGCCTGCTGGCGCCCTTTCCTCGGGGCCTACGGCGCGGCCGAGACGCTCAAGCCGGACCTGTACGCCGTGACGGCGGGCGTCGAGTACGAGGACTCCTGGTTCATCGAACTGGACCGCGGCACGGAGAGCCTGCCGACGATCATCCGCAAGTGCGCTCAGTACGAGCGCTACCAGCGCAGCGGCCGGGAACAGGCCAACCACGGCGTCTTCCCGGCGGTGCTCTGGGTGGTGCCGGACGAGCGGCGGGCTGGCGCCCTGGCCACCGCCATCCGCCGCCGCTTTGGCGACGGGACGGAGCTGTTCCGGGTGACGACTACCGACTGCTTCCTGCCGACCGTCATCGGCCGGAGCTGCAGCCAGGCGACAACTAACCGAAAGGAGGTGAGATGAGTGAGACACACCATGAACAGGACGAATTGGCGGACGCCTGGGCCGTCTTCCAACTCTGGACGGGTGGGCGCGACGCCAACCTTTTCCGGCGCAGCTACCTCGGCCACTACCAGAGCCGCGACCATTTCGGCCAAGAGCTGTTGGCCCGGCTGGGCGCTGACGGCCGAATCCAACGGTTGCCGGACTGGCTCCAGGCCTACGTCCGCTTCGACGGCGAGGCCGTGGTGCGGGATTTTGAGCAAGCCGGCCACTTCTACCTATACGACGCACCGCGCCAGGCAGGCACGTTCGTCTTTGACGCCTACGAGCGACCAGAGGACTAGCCCGCCCATGCGTTGTGGAATAGGCAGCGAAGTGTTGAGCTAACTCCACAATGGCGCGATAATAAGAACACTAACAGGAGTACCGCCTATGACCCCCTCTCAGCGCGACGAGCTTGCCCAATTACTCATCAGCCGCCGCCAAGCCGAGGGCCTATCCGCCCGGGCAGTCGCCCGGGCCGCCGACGTCGACGTCCACACGGTGCTCAGCCTGGAGCAGGGCCGCATTGCCCAGCCCAAGGCGGACACCTTGCGGGCCATCGGCGGCGTGCTGAGCATCCCGGCGACGGACCTCTGGGTCGCCGTGGGGTGGTTGCCACCAACCGAGCTGCCAGCCTTCCGGCCCTACCTGCGCAGCAAGTACCAGGACCTGCCCGACGAAGCCGTCAGCGAGATCGAGGCCGTCTTCGACCGGATCGCCCGCGACTACGGCCTGCGGGGCCCCCAGGACGGCGAGGACGAGCACCCCTAGCAAGCACTAACGAAAGGAGGAACGCCATGACAGAGACCCCTAACGAGAACCGCAGTGTCCTGGCGTCCCTCCGGGCCGTCATCCCAGTCCGGGCACTCGAACCCGGTGAGGCCCTGCAGGTCGCTGAGTTGCAGGCCGCCCGGCTGCTGGAGCTCACCGACAACACCGAGACGCCGCTCGACTGGACCGTCATCGCCGGGCTGCCGCGCCTGCGCGTCCGCCGCGAGTCACTGCCGACCTCGGGCATGAGCTTCTGGGACGGCCACAACTGGGTGGTCGTGCTGAACCGGGACGAACCACGAACCCGTCAGCGCTTCACCCTGCTGCACGAGTACAAGCACATCGTTGACCACGGCGCGACGGACCGGCTGTACGTCGGCACGGGCCGACACCAGGCAGGCGACCAGGCCGAGCAGGCCGCCGACTACTTCGCCGGCTGCGCCCTGATGCCGAAGCGCCTGGTGAAGCGGCTCTGGGGCCGCGGCGTCCAGCAGCCGAAGTGGCTTGCCCGATACTTCGGCGTCTCCGAGCGGGCCATCGAGGTCCGCCTGGCCCAGCTGGGCCTCAGCGAACCACGCGCCCGCTGCAGCCCACCGTCCACAGCGCCAGCCGCCTCTTGGCCGCGACGGGCCTACTATCGCCAACCTTCCCCCGGCTGGCTTCCCCGGCCGACGCTTGAAGGAGTGGCTGCATGACCGGCCTGCGCCTCGTCACCCCGAGCAGCGAGACTGCCGCGACGGCCGTGCTGTACCTGCGCGTCAGCACGAAGGAGCAGGCCCAACGCGGCGGTGAGGCCGAGGGCTTCTCCATCCCGGCCCAGCGTGAGGCCTGCCTAAAGAAGGCGGAGAGCCTCGGCGCGCAGGTGGTCGGTGAGTTCATCGACGCCGGCGAGAGCGCCCGCTCGGCCGACCGTCCGGAACTGCAGCGCCTCCTGCAGTACGTCAGCACCGAGGCCGTCAGCTACGTCATCGTCCACAAGGTCGATCGCCTGGCCCGCAACCGCTACGACGACGTGACCATCACCGCCCAGCTGCAGGCCGCCGGCGCTCGGCTGGTCTCGGTCACCGAGAACATCGACCAGACGCCGAGCGGGCTGCTGCTGCACGGGATCATGAGCTCGATCGCGGAGTTCTACTCCCGGAACTTGGCGAACGAGGTCATCAAGGGCACGCAGCAGAAAGTGTCGGCTGGTGGCACGCCGCACGTCGCCCCCATCGGCTACCGCAACGTCCGCGAAGAGGTGGCCGGCCGTGAGGCGCGCACCGTCGTGCTCGATGACGACCGGGCGCCGCTCGTGCGCTGGGCCTTCCAGGCCTACGCCAGCGGCGACTACACGCTGTCCCGGCTGGCTGACGAACTGCGGGCCCGCGGCCTGACCCACCGGGCATCCGCCAACCGGGCGGCCAGGCCGGTGACCTTCAACAAGCTGCATCAGATTCTGCGCAACCGCTACTACCTGGGCCTCGTCACCTGGCGCGGCGTCGAGTACGAGGGCAAGCACCCTGCGTTAGTGGACGCCGCCACCTTCGAGACGGTCCAACGGGTGCTCAGCGCCCACCGGGTGTCCGGCGAACGCTCGCACAAGCACAAGCACTACTTGTCGGGCAGCCTCTTCTGCGCCCGCTGCGGCGCCCGGCTGTTGTTCGGCATCTCAACGAGTCGCCGGGGCGAGCGCTACGAGTACTTCTTCTGCGCTGGGCGCCACTCCGGCCGGTCCAGCTGCGACCTGCCCTATCTGCCGCTCGAGCAGGTGGAGGACGCTATCGCCGCCCAGTGGGAGCAGGAGGTCTTCCCCACGGAACTGGTGACGGCGCTCCGCCAGCAGTTGACCGCCGATCTCCGGGCCTACAACGCCTCGACCGAGGATGAACAGCGCCGCCTGACCGAACGGGCAGCCAGCATCCGCCGGGAGCGCTACAAGTGGGCTGAGAAGGCCATGGAGGGTGTCGTACCGGCTGACATAGCCCGTGAGCGGCAAGGGCTCCTGGCTGAGCAGCTCTTGGCCGCCGAAAGCGCGCTCTCCCGGTTGTCTCTGGATCAGGACAACCACGAGACCACGCTCAACGCAGTGCTGGACCTCGTGCTCAGCTGCGGCCGGCGTAGCGCCTGAGCGAGGCGAAGGGACGCCGCGACTACAACCAGGCCTTCTTCGAGGGCATCTTCCTCGACACGGAGGACGACGAGCCGGTGCCTGTCGTGGCCAAGGTCACGCGGACGCCTGTGCTCCGGGCGCTGCAGGAGCACCGCCCGGAGGGCCTTATCGAGGCCGTTGACCAAGACCAGCAACGCCGCCAGGGGCGGGCCCCTGACGGCGTCGACCGTGTCAGTGTTTCGAACTATGAACTTGTGGTGGAGCTGAGGGGATTCGAACCCCTGACCCCCTCGATGCGAACGAGGTGCGCTACCGGACTGCGCTACAGCCCCGACGCGGACGAGCTTACCGCCCGCCCGCCCCGGCGCTGCGACGGGGGCGGCGACCGGGGCCGGCCCGTGCAGGGTCCCGCCGCGAGCGTGAGAGTGGCGGGGACCTCTCTCAGCCGTTGACCACGCGCGGCTGGTAGAGGTCGACGTCGGCGAAGCCGATGTCGTCGTCGTCGAGGCCCACGACGGCGCTGTCCTGCCAGCCGGCCGGCGTCGGGGTGCGGGCGGCCACCACGCGGCCCGGGCGCAGCGGGTGCACGGGGGCCAGCGGCAGGCTCGGGTGCGGCAGGCCGACCGTCGAGTGGC